>CAYYDM010000007.1:0-24617 GCA_964470635.1 uncultured Clostridia bacterium
GGCTCCTTTGAAAGAGTTTTTAGAGATGAAAAGTTGCAAACTGATGTTGTTTATGAAGGAGTTAGCTTTTGGAAGGATGTCAGTTTGAGATTCTGTCAAAATAAGGGTGCATTAATAGGATTAATTTTAATATCAATAATTGTTGCCTTGGCATTTATAGGACCTCAAATGACTCATCATACTTACAAAAGCATAAAGACAGAGCATATGAATCTTCCACCTAGAATACCGGGAATTGAAAAGCTTGGAATATTTGATGGAAAGATTAATGGAGTAAATGTTTATAAAGAAAATGGATTTGATGATGTATATTATTGGTTTGGAACTGACAATTTAGGTAGAGACATTTGGACAAGAGTTTGGGTTGGAACTCAAGTATCTTTATATATTGCCCTTCTAGCATTAGTAATAGATATGATCATAGGTATGAGCTATGGACTAATATCGGGCTATATAGGTAGATATGTGGATATATTCATGCAAAGATTTATTGAAATCTTAAGTGGTATTCCAAACCTTGTAGTAGTTACTTTGTTTGTTTTGATATTAAATCCGGGAATATTATCAATATCTTTAGCACTAGTTATTACAGGTTGGATAGGAATGAGCAGGGTTGTTCGTGCACAGGTATTGAAATTAAAAGAATTAGACTTTATTTTAGCATCTAGAACCCTAGGTTCAAGCACTTCAGAAATAATTATAAAGGATTTATTTCCAAATATTTTTGGACAAGTAATAGTTATGAGCATGTTTTCAATTCCTAGTTCTATTTTTTATGAATCATTCTTAGCTTTTATTGGATTAGGTTTACAGCCGCCAATGGCTTCATTAGGAGTGCTAATTAATGATGGATACAAGTCTATATTAATATACCCACATATAATAGTGTCTCCAGTTATTGTTTTAGCAGTGCTAATGCTAAGCTTTAATCTAGTAGCTGATGGTTTAAGAGATGCATTAGATCCAAAGATGAAATCAAACTAGACGAAAGAGGGTGGAATCATGAAAGAAAAAATATTAGAAGTTAAAGACCTTCATGTATCCTTTAAGACCCATAATGGTGAAATCAAAGCTATTAGAGGTGTTAGCTTTGATTTGTATAAAGGTGAGACTTTAGCAATTGTAGGAGAAAGTGGTTCAGGAAAATCAGTTACAACTAAGGTACTAATGGGCATTCTCGCTAAAAATGGATTTATTGAAAGTGGAGAAGTGTTATATAAAGATAAAGACTTAACAAAATTATCAAAACATGAAATGACTTCTATAAGAGGGAAAGAAATAGCAATGATATTTCAGGATCCTATGACATCATTAAATCCAACAATGACTATAGGATATCAGATTGCTGAAAGTGTAATGGAGCATCAAAAGCTAAGTAAATCTGAAGCAAGGAAAAAAGCCATAGAGCTAATTCAGCTTGTTGGAATAACCGAACCTGAAAAACGATATAAACAATATCCCCATCAGTTAAGTGGAGGTATGAGGCAAAGAGTTGTAATAGCCATAGCACTAGCATGTAATCCAAAGATATTAATTGCTGATGAGCCCACTACTGCTCTTGATGTTACTATACAAGCACAAATACTAGATTTAATAAAGGAATTACAAAGCAAAATAGGACTTTCTATTATTTTTATTACTCATGATTTAGGAGTAGTTGCAAATATTGCTGATAGAGTTGCTATAATGTATGCTGGAAAAATTGTAGAGCATGGGACTTCAGAAGAAATATTTTTTGAACCATGTCATCCATATACATGGGGGCTTTTAGCTTCTGTTCCAGACATGGGAAATCAGCAAAATGAACTCTATGCCATACCAGGAGCACCACCAAACATGCTTTATCCACCTATAGGTGATGCCTTTGCTTTAAGAAGTGATTTTGCCCTTAAAATTGATTTTGAAAAAGAGCCTCCTTTCTTTAAAGTATCAGATACGCATTATGCTGCAACTTGGTTACTTCATGAAAAAGCACCTAAGGTTCAAATGCCTAGCATTTTAAAGGAAAGAATTGAAATGATGAAAAAGGAGGCGGCTTTAAATGTCTGTTAATAAAGAGGTTATACTAGATGTGAAAAATTTAAAACAATATTTCAGACTTGATAGAAAAAGTGTTATGAAAGCCGTGGATGATGTATCTTTTACTATATATAAAGGTGAAACCTTTGGTCTTGTAGGTGAAAGCGGGTCAGGGAAATCTACAACAGGCAGAAGCATAATTAGGCTTTACAATCCAACTGCTGGAGAAATGACATTTTGTGGAGAAAAAATATCTGGCAACATCAATAGAGATACTGAGAAAATGCTAAGGACAAAGATGCAGATGATATTTCAAGATCCTATGGCTTCTTTAAATCCTAGAAAAACAGTTTTGGATATAGTAGCTCAAGGATTAGATATTCATAAGCTTTATAAAACTAAGGAAGAAAGGACAGAAAAGGTATATAATATTCTAGAAACCGTAGGATTATCTAGAGAACATGCCCATAGGTATCCCCATGAATTTAGTGGTGGTCAAAGGCAAAGAATAGGTATAGCAAGAGCACTGGTTATGAAACCTGACTTCGTAATTGCAGATGAAGCAATAAGTGCATTGGATGTTTCTATTCAGGCACAGGTTGTAAATTTGCTAAAGAAACTACAAAAAGAAAGGAATTTAACATATATATTTATTGCCCATGATCTTTCAATGGTAAAATATATTAGTGACAAAATTGGAGTTATGCACTTAGGTAAAATGGTTGAGCTAGGTCCTGCAGAGGCTATTTATAATAATGCTACTCACCCTTATACTAAATCCCTGCTATCAGCCATACCTCATCCAAATCCTATTTTAGAGAGAACAAGAAGAAGAATTCATTATGACAAATCAAATATTGATTATGAAAAAGGAGAGTTTGTTGAAATAGAAAAAGGACATTTTGTTTTAGGAACTAAGGAAGAAATAAAACAATGGATATCTTAAATTTACACATATATTTACTAGATAAAGAGCCATAGATTCTTTAATTGATTAATAAAGAATCTATGGCTTTTTTGATTTATAAAAAACATTCAATTTGCTTTACAAATACAAAGTATATGATATATTAGAGATATAACGAGCAACCGTTTGCACAACCATGAAGTTTATTTTTTTAGTAAACTATCTATTCAAATATGAGTAGTATTATTAAAAATTCTTGGAGGTGTTTGATATAAAATCGTACATATTAGAAAATGGAATTAAGGTTTTTAAGTATGGAACCCCAATTGAAACAGGAACTATAGTAGCTAACAAGACAGAAGCTGGCTTAGAAAACGATTTAGATATTATGTTTGAAAATGGAAAATGCAATATTAAGATAGAGCTTGCTCCTAAGGATGCTGTTTAT
The DNA here is from genome assembly GCA_964470635.1 of uncultured Clostridia bacterium. Taxonomy (GTDB): domain Bacteria; phylum Bacillota; class Clostridia; order Tissierellales; family Proteiniboraceae; genus Proteiniborus. Next base: position 3,375 of record CAYYDM010000007.1, read on the forward strand.
GGCCTTGGTGGAAATCTAGGCGGAATAAATAAAAGAGGCAGGCGTTACGAATCTTATTGTACTGATGAGCCACATCATACAGAAGATAAAATTAAGTTATATAGTGCACATAATTTCTTTATTGTTTCTGGTGCTGAAACGAAAGGATATTTTATAGATTTCCCTTCTAGAATTAGATATGATGTAGGCTTCTACGATGCTAATAATATCAATATAGAAATATGTGGGCAGGATTTTTACCTATATATAATAGAAGGGGAAACTTTACAGGAAATTACCTCCAAGTTTCTAAGAATTATTGGTAGAGCATATATACCGCCTAAATGGGGTTTTGGGTATTTTCAAAGCAGATGGGGATACAGAAATAAAGATGAGGTTATGCAGGTTTATAATAGCTTTAAAGATAATAACATACCTATTGATGGAATTTATTTAGACCTAGATTATATGGAGAATTTCAAAGACTTTTCTCTTTCAGAAGAAAGATTTAGCAATTTCAAAGAGTTTGTTAATGAACTAAAAGATGAAGGATTATATCTTGTTCCAATAATCGACGCAGGTGTAAAAGTTGAAGAAGGTTATGATATCTACGAAGAAGGGATCAAAGGAAATCATTTTTGTAAGGATAAAGAAGGAAAGCCTTATGTTTCAGGGGTTTGGCCTGGAAAAGTGCACTTCCCTGATTTTCTAAAGGAAGATACACAACTGTGGTTTGGTTCTAAATACAAGTTCTTAACAGACTTTGGAATAGAAGGTGTTTGGAATGATATGAATGAACCAGCAATATTTTATGATGAAAAAGCTTTGAATGAGGCCATAGATGCTGCAATAGAAGCCAAGGGCAAAAATCTAGAGGTATATTCATTTTTCGGATTAAAGGATAAGTTTTGTTACCTTGCAAATAAAGATGAGTATTATCAAAGCTTTTATCATGAGGTAGATGGTAAGCTAGTTTCCAATGAAGAGGTACATAATTTATATGGATACTATATGACTAAATCAGCAAATCTTGGTTTAACCAGTCTCCTTGGAAATAAAAGATTTGTGCTTATATCTAGAGCATCAAGTATTGGGATGCATAGATATGGCGGCATATGGACTGGAGATAATTCTTCTTGGTGGCCTCATTTAGATTTGAATATAAAAATGATGCCATCATTGAACATGTGTGGTTTTTTCTATACGGGAGCTGATACTGGAGGATTTGGCAGCAATTGCAATGGTGAACTATTGATAAGATGGCTCCAATTTAGTGTTTTTACACCACTTTTGAGAAATCATTCAGCAATAGGATGCAACAATCAAGAGCCATATAGCTTTGGCAGTGAAGTTATGGAGGTTTCAAGAAAAATCATTGAGTCCAGATACAGACTTATTCCATATATTTATTCTGAATATATGAAAGCAGTAAATAACTATAAGCTTATGTTTAAACCTCTATCCTTTGAATATGATGGAGACTTGGCAAAAGAAACTGAGGACCAATTGCTATTAGGGAATGAAATCATGATTGCACCAGTTTATAAGGCTAATCATAAAGGCAGACTTGTATATCTTCCTGAAGACATGGCTGAAATATCTTTTTATGAAGAAGATGTAATCCTTCAAGTGAAGAATGGTGGAATACAGTATCTAGAGTATGAGTTAGATGATTTCAAATTCTATTTAAGAAAGAACTCAATGTTGCCATATGTTAAACCTTCAATAAACGTTAAAAATTTAGAACAATCAAACTTAGAAATAATAGCCTATGTTGATGAAAAAGCCCAATATGAACTGTACGATGATGATGGAATTTCCTATGATTTTGAGAAAGGCAAAAACTTTGTTACTCATATAGAAATTGAACGAAAAGAAAATGACTACAATATACAAATTAATAACCAAAATCCTTCAATAAAGACTATAAACTTTAAAATCGTTGATTCAAAAAATAATATTTTTGTTAAAAAAATAGAATTGTAGGGGGTGATGTATATGGTACAAAGGTCAAGTGGGATATTGATGCATATATCCTCTTTACCTGGTGAGTATGGAATAGGTGACTTTGGTAAAGAAGCATATAATTTTGTAGATTTTTTAGTAAAAGCAAAGGTGAAAAACTGGCAAATACTACCCTTAGGAGTTACAGGTTTCGGTGATTCTCCTTACCAATGTTTTTCTGCTTTTGCAGGAAATCCATATTTTATTGACTTAGACGAACTAATAAAACTTGGATACTTAGATAAAGAAGATGTTCAAAGATTTGAACTAAGTAAGAATCCTAGTCTAGTAGATTATGGACAAATTTATAAAAATAAAATGGAACTTTTGAGAATGGCTTATGAAGCAGCTAAAGAAGAAATTTATGATGAACTGAAGACATTCTACATTAAGCATAGTAGCTGGTTAAGAGAATTTGCATTATTCATGGCTATAAAAGCCAATAGGGGCAATGGGCTATGGCTAAAATGGGACGATTACTTTAAAAATTCAAAATCTGATGCAGTATTAGAGTTTGAGAAACGAGATGAAGATGAGATCTATTTTTGGGTTTTTACTCAATACTTTTTTTTCAATCAATGGCTAAAATTAAAAGAATATGCAAATAAAAATGGTGTTAAGATTATTGGGGATTTACCAATATATGTTTCTGAGGATAGTTCTGATGCTTGGTCTAATCCAAACTTATTTAACCTTGATGCAACACTTCAACCCATAACTGTAGCAGGTTGTCCTCCTGACTCATTCTCAAAGACAGGTCAGCTTTGGGGAAATCCAATATATGATTGGGATGCTATGGAAGAACAGGGCTACAGATGGTGGATTGAACGCATAAAGCATAGTTTTGAGCTATATGATGTTTTAAGAATAGATCACTTTAGAGGTTTTGAATCCTACTGGGAAGTGAAATATGGCTCACAAAATGCGATTTATGGCAAGTGGGTAAAAGGCCCTGGCATGAAACTCTTTAATAAAATTAAGGAAGAGCTAGGAGAGTTAAATATTATTGCCGAAGACTTAGGCTTTTTAACAGATGAAGTAAGGGAGCTAATTAAAGATACTGGGTTCCCTGGAATGAAAGTACTTCAATTTGCTTTTGATTCTAGAGAAGAAAGTGATTATTTACCCCATAACTATGATAAAAATTGTGTAGTATATACGGGAACCCACGATAATCATACGGCTATGGGGTGGTTTGAAAATGTTCCTAAGGAAGATTTTAATTATGCAGTAAAATATCTAAAATTGAACTATGATGAAGGGTTAAATTGGGGTTTTATTAGAGGCGCATGGAGCTCTACTGCTTACTTAGCAATTGCACCTATACAAGACTTTTTGGGATTAGGTGACGAAGCTCGAATGAATACACCTTCTACGATTGGTGGCAACTGGACCTGGAGAATAAATAAGTCGGATTTAACAGATGAATTAGCTAGAAGAATAGCAGAGCTAAATAGGATATACGGGAGGTGAGAATGTGAAGGAAAGGGAATATATTATTAGGAAAATGGAAAACTATTCACTAACATCCTTTGGCAAAGAACTTACTTATTGCAATAATAAAGAAAAGTACATAGCTTTATCAAATGCTGTTATGGAGGCAATTATTCCTAAATGGATAAGCTCAGAGAAAAAATTCGAAGGTAAAAAGAAAGCTTATTATTTGTCAGCTGAATTTTTAATGGGTAGAGCATTAGCTAATAACTTAATCAACATGAAAAGTAAAGAACAAGTGGAATCATTACTAAAAGGAATAGGCATAGATTACAATTTCTTAGAAGAAGCAGAGGAAGATGCAGCCCTAGGCAACGGAGGATTAGGTAGATTGGCAGCATGTTTCTTGGATTCTGCAGCAACCTTAAATTATTCATTAACAGGCTATGGACTTAGATATGAGTTTGGTCTTTTCAAACAGCTGTTTGTAAATGGATTTCAAGAGGAAGTAGCAGACAACTGGTTAGAATATCCGGATCCATGGTCCATAAGAAAAAATTCTGAAACTGTAAGAGTAAGCTTTTCAGATGGTGATGTATTGGCAGTGCCATATGATACCCCCATTATTGGATATGGTCAAACTACTATCAATACATTGAGGCTTTGGAAAGCAGAAGCTGTAGAGAAATTCAATTTTCATGAATTTAACAATCAAAATTATGATTTAGCTGTTAAGGAGAAGAATGATGCAGAAGTTATCTCTAAAGTGTTATATCCTAATGACTCAAATGAAGAAGGCAAAAAACTAAGGTTAAAGCAGCAATATTTCTTTGTCTCTGCATCACTACAAGACTTAGTAAGAAATCATAAATCTAAATATGATTCTTTTGATAATTTTGCAAAGCTTCATGCTATTCAGTTAAATGATACTCATCCTGCTGTTGCAATTCCTGAAATGATGAGAATTTTAACTAATCTAGAAGGTCTTAAGTGGGAAAAAGCATGGGAAATAGTAGTAGATACATTTGCCTACACAAATCATACATTATTAGCTGAAGCTTTAGAACAATGGCCTGTTAAGTTATATAAGGAATTAATACCTTCTGTATATGAAATTATAGTGAAAATTAACTCTCAGCTTATTAATGAACTTAGAACTAAAGGTATTGAACAAAGTCAGCTTAAAAATTATGAAATCATAAGCAACGACAATATTAAGATGGCTTGGCTGTCTATATATGGTACAAAGTCAATAAACGGGGTTGCACAACTGCATACAGATCTTTTAATAAATACTGAGCTAAATAATTGGTATAAGCTATATCCTGAAAAGTTTAACAACAAAACAAATGGTATAACCCAAAGAAGATGGCTACTACAATCTAATCCTGAATTATCGAAATATATTACTGAATTACTAGGTTCTGATAATTGGATAACAGATTTAGACCAATTAAAGAAGCTTGAGCATTTTGCTGACGACGAAGAAGTTCTAAGAAAGTTCTTAGAAATAAAACAATTAAAGAAAAATCAGCTTGCAGACTATATATATGAAAAAGAAGGGGTTAAAATAGACCCAAAATCAATATTTGATATTCAAATAAAAAGACTACATGAATATAAAAGACAGTTATTGAATGCATTTCATATATTAGATCTTTATTACACACTAAAAGAAAACCCAGATTTAGATATAGTACCAAGAACCTTTATTTTCGGGGCAAAGGCTGCACCAGGTTATTTTAGAGCAAAAGGCATCATAAAATATATAAATGACATTAAGGAATTAGTCAACAATGATCCGGATACATGTGGAAAGATAAAAGTAGTATTTGTAGAAAACTATAGAGTATCTTATGCAGAGAAACTATTTCCAGCAGCAGATATTTCTGAACAGATTTCAACAGCAGGTAAAGAGGCTTCAGGTACTGGGAATATGAAGTTTATGCTAAATGGTGCACCTACTATAGGAACATATGATGGAGCTAATGTTGAAATAGTGGAAGAAGCAGGAGAAGAAAATAATTTTATATTTGGGCTCAGAGTGGAAGATATTAGGGACATTGACTCAAGTTATGATCCTGAATACGAATATAAGACAGTTAGGGGCCTAAAGAAAGTAGTTGATACGCTTATTGATGGTACATTTAGCGACAATGGTACAGGAATGTATAGGGAGCTTTATGATTCTATTTTAAAAGGTGCTAGCTGGCATAGGGCTGATGCCTACTATTTAATGAAAGACTTTGACAGCTATAGAATTGCACAACAAAAAGTAAATGATGCCTTTAAAGATAAGATGTCTTGGGCAAGAAAGTGTTGGATTAACCTGGCTAATGCAGGTAAATTTAGCTCTGACAGAACTATAGAAGAATACGCTAAAAAAATATGGCATATTGAGAAAGCATAACTATCTAAGGACTTATGAGATATGAGAGAGAAATGTACAATAATATTAATATCATATTGATATTAGTCAAGGGTGATGATATTATATTAGTATGTACATAATATATTTTTTTTCTTTGCTGTGCAAACGTATGCATTAACTATTAGCAGCAATCGAAAATTATTAATGCAATATTGCTTTAGTAGCAAATATTAACAATATAAAGGGAGGATTTTCAATGAAAAAAGCTTTGAGTTTACTACTTGTTATGTTTTTAGTATTGTCAATGGCAGCATGTTCAGGAAAAGCACCTGCAACTGATAGTTCTAGTAATACGCCAGTTGACAACGGCAACCAAGAGCCAGCAAACGAAGGCATAGAAGCAGAAATATCTGTTCAAGTTGAATCAAGTTGGGTAGGATATTATGAGAAGGTAAAGGAAAGAGTTTTAGCTGCAAATCCTAAAGCAAAAATTAATTTTATTGAAACTGGATCATTTGATCATTTAGACGTACTAGATTCTACAGATGTGACTAATGCAGACGTAGCTGACGTATTTGCTATCCCTGCTGATAGAATCTATGGACTATCTAAAAACGAAGCATTAGCGGCAATAGATGCTAAAACAATGGCGAATAATGTTGGTGGATTTACTAACTATGATGCTGGATTAGGTGGTAACTTTAAAATCAACGACGAATATTTAGCATTCCCAATGAATATTGAAACATTAATAAACTTTGCTAATACTGCAAATGCTCAAGCAAATGGAATAGATTTATCAAAGACAATTGAATTTACAGAATTAAAGCATGAAGATATGTTAGTTCCTGTTTTCGATGCATGGTTTGGCGTATCATTTATGAATGCTGCTAATATTGAAATGTTAGGTAAAGACAGTTCAGGAAATCTTTATTCAGATTTAACAAAAGATTTCTCAGAATTAAAACCAGAACAACAAGATGTTTTCAAGGCATTATTTGAGTACTGGAAAGCTCATAAAGCTGCAGGTACTTCACTATGGGATTCAGATGCAGCATGGGGATATATGGACACTGCATTTTCAACTGGTGGAGCAAACGCTATCAGACTAGAAGGACCTTGGTCTACTGGAAACTTATCTAATTTAGCAAACAATGGGGCAGATTTAGCTATCTTACCTATTAACCAAGTTACTGTAGCTGGCAATCCTTTGGCTCACTGGAAAGGCGGTTGGGGATTAGCAATAAACGCTCGTAATGAAGGAAATGAGGCTAAAATGCAACTATCTCAAGCATTTATTGAAGAGGTAGTAAATCCAAAATATGCTGTTGATTTCTTTAAGGCTACTGGCAAAATATTAGAAAATGTAAACGCTGCAGATTACCTTAACTCTGACTTACCAGAAGTTGATAAAACAGTTATAGCAGCCGTACTTGAATCATACGAAGATGCTCCAGCTCGTCCATTATTTACAGAATGGGGCTCAGTATGGGATACATGGAAGAATGCAATGCTTTCATGGTCATCAGTTAACCCAGGTTCAGCAGAAGAAGCTTATTCACTAATTAAAGCTTCATTTGAAGCCATGATGGGTAACTTCTAAGAGATTGAAGACTAGGGAAGAGAGGTTAACCTTTCTTCCCTTTAATTTTATTGAATTATATCTACTTTCATATAAGAGAGGGTGTGCCCATGAACTCATATGCCAAACTACCTAAAAAACAGCTTTATCTTATTCTGATACCATGTGCAATTATTGTTTTATCATCATCTATTGAAACCATGATAAAGGTAAAAGACATTAGCTTATACCAGAGCTGGGTACAGACATTAAATCAAGGGAACAGCTTACAAACTACATATGATCAGTCTTTTGATTCTTATCTTGTAGCAAATTTGACGTATCTCTTTTTTAAGGTTGTCATACCAATATTCCTTAGCATTAATACTTATTTAGCCTATACACATATTAGAATTAACAGGTTATTTATTTTTATTTGGACTGTATTAGTCCTTGGAGGATTATCTTACACTTTTGTAGAACAGTCTTTTTATTCAGTTTTTTATTATATAAATATGGCAGGATACATAGTATTAGTTATAGCTATCCTATCTCTTATCAAAGTAATTAATGAAAGTAAATTTTCATAAAGGTGGTGGAATGCCTTGGCAAATTACGAAGAATTTTTATACGATGATATAGGTAATGAATACAAAAGGAAAAATCTATACTTACTTGATATTGCTATACTTAATAACAAAATAAAAGAAGCTGATGGTGAAGAAAAGTCGAGATTGAAAGCGGAGTTAACAAATTTAATAAAAAACAAGGATAAACACCCTTATAACATTGAGTTAAACGAATTTAGGAAAAAAGAAAAGTTGTTTTTAAAATCTCTCAAAGTTAAGAAAGCGAATTTTAAAAGCAGCCTTGATAATAATACAGTAAATAAAATTAAGTCATTAAAAGTAAAGTTATTTGAAAGTAATGAAAAATATAATTTTTACAAGGAATATGTGAACTTGTGCTATGATGCAGAATTAGCATATGAGAAAAGCAGACTTATTAATAATCAATTACCAGAAATAATCAACTTTTTAGAAAATAACCTACTTGCTCTTGAAGAGGCATTAAAGAGAAGGGAAAGCATAGATGTAGAAAAAGAAAATATAGCAAAGAAGGAATTAGAAAAATATAAAGTAGAACAAAGAATAGCCTTTATAAAAGGTAAAAATCTCCTAAAAGAAAAGAGAAAAGCTCATACAATATCTAAAAAGGCAGAAATAAACGGCATAGCTGAGTTAAAAAAGCGATACAAAAATGCAATAGCTTTAAAATCATTTGAGTCACCAGCAAAAGCCAATAAAGAGTTTATTAAAAATAAAAGATATGATATAAAAAATGGTTCTAAAAGAATTCTCACAGTACTTAAGGCTAATATTGCAGACATAAGAAGAAGAACTCCAGTTGAAACCACTAAAACTGTACCTATCTTTGCTTTTTTAACATTATTAGTTCCAGGCCTTGGACAAATTCTAAACAAACAGTACGAAAAAGGGGCCATGTTCTTTCTAGTTTCTTTGTTTACATATCTAATTGCAATTCCATATGCTTTAGGATATGGAAATTATCAAGGAGATGGAATAGCTGGACTTATATCCTTAGCACAGGGTGGTGCAAGGATACATAAATCATTGATTTTTATGATTGAAGGTATTTTAGCCATTATTTTATTGATTTTAGCAGCTATACTAACCTATGCTTCATTTAGAGATGTATTAAAGGTAGAAAAAGATAAAATAAAAGGTATTAGAGAGAAAAATTGGTTTGAGACAAAAACAAGCTTAAAGCAAGAGGGATTTCCATACGTTGTATCTTTTCCTGCATTTTTCATAATGGTATTTATTATACTCGTTCCTGTATTTACTACAATTTTACTATCCTTTACTGGAATGGATCCTCAGCACCAATCTAAATTTGGATGGATTGGATTAAAAAACTATGAGCTAATTGCCCTTGGCAAAGGCTTGGCAGGATCTGTGTTCTGGTTAATACTAGGCTGGACTATAGTATGGACATTAGTTGCAACAACTATTGCCATAGTTATTGGCTTTGTTTTGGCACTTTTAGTTAATAATGAAAGGGTTATTTTTAAAGGTTTTTTTAGAACAGTTTATCTTCTACCATGGGCTGTTCCTTCTTTCATAACTATCATGTTCTTTAGTATAATGTTTTCCCCAAACGGAGCATTAACTGAGATAATTAGAAAATTAATAGGTATTAAAGTAGAAATAAAAAATGACCCAAACTTGACTAGAATTGTGCTTATTCTCCTTCAAGGATGGCTTGGTAGCGCATATGTGTTCTTGCTTACAACAGGTGTACTTCAAGCCATACCAAGTGATTTGTATGAGGCAGCAGATATTGACGGTGCCACTAGATGGCAAAAGACGAGAAAAATCACTATACCACTAGTATTATTTCAGACAGCACCACTACTAGTTACTCAGTATACATTCAATTTTAACAATTTCTCTATTATTCACCTCTTTAATGGTGGTGGTCCTTTTAATCCCAATCTCTATGGTAACTTAGCAGGATCATCAGATTTATTAATTTCATATATATATAAACTGACTATGCAAAACCAGTACCAAGCAATTGGAGCAGCCATAACCACAGTTATATCATTGGGCTTAATGTTCTTTGCTTTTTTAGGCTTTAAAAATACAAAGGGTTTCAAAGAGGAGAGATTGTAATGAAGCTACTTAAAAGAAAAAGAGAGTTATATCTTTCAGATAAGCAACCGTTAACCTTTATAGGCAAGATAAGCTTATTTTTTACTTATGTAGTACTGGCAATTTGGTCTATTGTAATTCTGTGGCCACTTTATGAAATGGTCGTATCGGCATTTAATGGAAAGCAGCAAAGCTACCTAATGCTAAATAGCAACTTTGAATTTTCAACAAGACATTTTGAATATCTCTTTAAGGAAACCCTATACTTAACATGGGTGAAAAATACAATAATTATTGCAGTGGCTACAGCCTTATTAACACTTATTGTAGTTTCATTTACTGGCTATGCTTATTCAAGATATAGGTTCAAGGGGAGAAAGGCTTCCCTGATGGCAATAATGCTAATACAGACTATACCTACCTTCGCAGGTATAACAGGATATTTTACAATGCATTCCATCTTAGAATCGATAATCCCTCAGTTTACTAGACAGATGATGTTAGTTTTAATTTATGCAGGTGGTGGAATAGCATCAAATACCTTTATATTAAAGGGGTATATTGACTCTATTTCTACCGAATTAGATGATGCAGCTAAGATTGATGGCTGCTCAAATATGGACGTTTATAGGCTAATTATTATGCCAATAGCACGACCAATGCTTACGATTATTGCACTTTGGTCATTTATAGGACCATTTCTAGATGTTTTATTGGCCAAAGTTTTACTAACACATCCAAAATCCTATACATTGGCACCAGGTTTATATACCTTAATTAATGACTTTCGTACAATAAATCAACCTGCTTTTGCTGCTGGAGGTCTTTTAACTGCTGTACCTATTGTGATTTTATTTATTGTACTACAAAAACAACTAGTATCAGGATTAACAAGTGGTTCAGTTAAGGGATAGTAGAAAAAAGATGTAAAATAATAATTAGTTTAAGCATTATTGAACAATCTTTTGTTAAGGGGGAAGTTAATAATGAAAGTTACCTTAAAGAATATCGGGAAAAAATATGAAGGACGAGAAGATTTTACTTTACGAAATATTAACCTTGAAATAGAAGAAAAAGATTTTTGTGTTATACTAGGACCATCTGGATGTGGCAAAACTACATTATTAAGGATGATAGCTGGTCTTAACTCTATTACTGAGGGAGACTTATTGTTTAATGATAGACGTGTCAATAAAGTTGCACCTAAAGATAGAGATATAGCTATGGTATTTCAGTCCTATGCCCTGTATCCTCATTTGACAGTTTATGAAAACATGGCATTTTCACTATCAATGAGAAAAGAACGAAAAAATGTAATCGATGAACGGGTCAAGGAAGCTGCAAAGCTTTTACAAATTGAAGAATACTTATATTCAAAGCCTGCAGATATTTCTGGTGGTCAGCGTCAAAGAGTTGCACTAGGTCGTGCTATGGTGCGTAAGCCTAAAGTGTTTCTTATGGATGAACCCTTATCAAACCTAGATGCTAAGCTTAGAGAACATATGAGAGTTGAGTTAGTAAGATTGCACAAATCTTTAGGAACTACTAGTATCTATGTTACTCACGACCAAACTGAAGCTATGACAATGGCAAGCAAGATTGTACTTATGAATGATGGAAAAATTCAACAAGCAGGAAAGCCAGAAGAATTTTACAATAAACCAGCAAATATTTTTGTTGCAAAGTTTATTGGTTCCCCTACAATGAATATTATAGAAGGTAAAATAGCTAGTGGAAAATTTGTATCAAATAATGGGCTTATTGTCATAACTCCATCCGACACTGACAAGGGCTATTTAACTGCTTATGAAGGAAAAGAAGTTTCTGTTGGAATAAGGCCAGAAAGATTTGAAAGCGGAGGACATTTCGGAGACAATTTCCAATGTGTAATAGATGTAGTAGAAATGCTAGGAAAAGAGAAAATCCTTTACGCAAAACTAGATGACGGCTCAGAATTAGTTATTTCCACACCAGGGCATTATCATTATGAAGAAGGTGAAAGACACACCTTTGGTTTTGATACAAATGCAATTCACTTTTTTGACACAGAAACAGGTGAACGTATAAACTAAGAAGCTAGAAATAGGGAAGTGGTATTATGAAAAAAAAGAATACAGTAACAATAAAAGATGTAGCGAAAAAAGCTGGAGTAGCTACTTCAACAGTTTCACGAGTAATATCTCAAAATTCAAGAATAAGCAAAGAAACCAGTGATAGAGTCATAAAATGTATGAAGGAATTGGGATACTATCCTAATGCTATCGCAAGGTCATTAGCTAATCAAAAAACAGGCGTAGTAGGGGTAATAATGCCTACCACATCTGAAGATGTTTTTCTAAATCCCTTTTTTCCAGAAGCACTAAGGGGAATAGCAAAGGGTGCATCTAAAATGGGCTATGACCTGCTACTTTCAACAAACTCTGAGAAATATGAAGAACTTAATATAATTCAAAATTTTATAAGAGGCTCAAAAGTAGATGGAGTAATATTAATGTCTAGCAAGGTAAATGACCAATGTATAGATTATCTTTGCTCCATTGACTTCCCATTTTCATTAATAGGCTCACCTGAGGGTAATGGAGAAAAGATAAATCATGTAGATAATGATAATTATATGGCAGCTTATGAGTTGACAAGATACCTTAGTATGATTGGCAGAAAAAAGATTGCTATGATAGCAGGAGATGAAAAGCTTACTGTGACTAAAAAAAGAGTAGAGGGATATAAAAAAGCATTAGAGGAAAGTAATATACCTTTTAAACAGGAATTGTTTTTTACAGGAAGTTTTGATGAAAAAACAGGCTACAAATATGGAAAGATAATAGCAAATCTAGAACCTCGACCAGATGCAGTAATAGTAACAGACGACTTAGTTGCCTTTGGAGCTCTAAGAGTATTTGAGAACCTAGGCGTTAATATTCCAAAAGATATAGCTATTGCAAGCTTTAACAACAGCATACTGTCAAGATATTCTAATATTCCTATTACATCGGTGGATGTAAATGCTGCAATGCTAGGAAATGAATCAATGAATTTATTAGTTGAAGCCATAGAAAAGGGAGTAAGGGGAAATAAAATAATAACACCATATACTATTTATAAAAGAAAATCTACAGAGGGCTAGTATTAAAACACCTACTGCAGTAAAGAATAATTCTCTTTGCTGCTTTTTTTATTCCTAATTATATGAAATCATTGTATAATATATTTAGACACTCAAAATAATTAATCGGGGGTATGATTATGGAAAATTTAAGACTTGATGATTTTACTAAGTATAAGTTTTTATCTGGTATTAAATCTTCACCTAAGGGGCAATACATAGGATTTGTCCTTCATCAAATGGATGTAGAGGAAAACAAGTATCTTTCTAATATCTATATCTATGATTTAAAAAACAAAGCTCCCATTAAAATAACTTCCTTAGACGAAGAAAGATCTTTTGTATGGAAAGATGACAGCACTCTTCTATTCCCTGCAATAAGAAATAAAAAAGACAAAGAAAGAAAAGAGAAAGGGGAATTGTTTACTACATATTATGAAATAAGCTTAAAAGGCGGGGAGGCAAATAAAGCCTTTGAAGTGCCTTTGAACGTTACAAATCTTGAAATATTAGATGATGAACGTCTATTGCTAACTGCTGTATATGATCATAATTATCCTAAGCTAGATGGCTTAACAAATGAAGAAAAAGAGAAAGCATTGAAGAGTGTAAAGGAAAACAGAGACTATGAAGTATTAGACGAGATTCCTTTCTGGTTAAATGGCCAAGGATTTATTAATAAGAAAAGAAGTAGACTATATATTTATAATATAAAAGAAAATAAAGCCTTAGCAATAACTAATGAGTTTACTGATGTAGGCAGTTATAAGCTTAATAAAGATAAAACTAAAGCAGTGATAATAGCTTCTACTTATAGGGACAAAATGGAATTGAAATCTGATATATATATTTATGATATAGGAAGCAACAGCTTAAATAATATTTCTATGGATACTCCATTTAGATATTCAACTGGAAACTTCCTGGGAGATAAAATAATATTTACGGGTTACAACGGTAAATTCCATGGTGTTAATGAAAATCCTAATTTTTATTCCATGAATCTAGATGGTTCCCATGTTGCAAAAGTATCTAAGAATTTTGATTCTAGCATTTGGAACTCAGTAGGTTCTGATTGCAGATATGGTGGAAGTCAATCAATGAAAATTGATGGCAAGTATTTATATTTCGTAACTACTGAATGGGATAGCTCATTTATTAATAGAATAGACATTAATGGAAACATTGAAAAAGTATCTTCAGAAAAAGGCTCCATAGACGGATTTGATGTTTTAGATGGCAAAATACATTTCATAGGATTAAGGGGACTTAAGCTACAAGAGCTATATTCCTTAGAAGTAATAGGAGAAGTACAGTTAACACATTTTAATGATTGGGTATTGACCAAAAAGAAGGTGTCAACTCCTGAAAAGTTGTCCTTTGCAGTAGATGGTAATATAGTTATTGAAGGATGGATATTAAAACCTGTAGATTATAAAGAAGGCGAGAAATATCCTGCAATACTAGATATACATGGGGGACCTAAAACTGCTTATGGCGAAGTATTCTTCCATGAGATGCAATACTGGGCTAATGAAGGATATGTAGTTTTCTTCTGCAATCCAAGAGGTAGCGACGGCAGAGGCAATGAATTTGCAGATATTCGTGGGAAATATGGCACTATAGATTATGAGGATTTAATGAAGTTTACTGATTTAGTATTAGAGAAGTATCCTTGTATCGACAAAGACAGAGTTGGTGTAACTGGAGGTTCCTATGGCGGATTTATGACAAATTGGATTATAGGGCATACAAATAGATTTAAAGCTGCTGCCTCCCAACGAAGTATATCAAACTGGATTTCTAAATTTGCTACTACTGATATAGGCTATTATTTTGTAGATGACCAAAATGCTGCCACACCTTGGTCTGATTTTGAAAAGCTATGGTTTCATTCTCCAATGAAATACGCAGATAAGGTAACTACGCCAACACTATTTATACATTCTGAAGAAGATTACCGCTGTTGGCTTCCAGAAGGCATTCAAATGTTTACTGCATTAAAATATCACGGTGTTGAATCTAGGCTTTGCATGTTTAGAGGAGAAAATCATGAACTAAGCAGATCAGGTAAGCCAAAACATAGAATTAGAAGGCTTGAGGAGATTACAAATTGGTTTAATAAACACTTGAAATAGGAATAGAATATTTCATGCTTAAAACTATTTAATATAATTTTTACCATAGTGTGGTAATATTATATTAATACATAATGAGGAGGGGTTGTATGTTAAAGTTCAAAGATTATGAATACGTTAGACCTGACTTAAATAAGGTGGCAGAACAATTTGAACAGCTATTGTCAAGGTTTAATAAAGCAGAATCATTTGATGATCAAAATCAAATAATGGGTGAAATAAACAAAATACGTTCGAATGTAGAAACCATGTCAAACTTAGTGTACATTAGGCATTCTATTAACACAGAAGACGAATTTTATGCAAAAGAACAGGATTTTTTAGATGAAAATATGCCTAAGTATCAAAATATAGTGTCTAAATTTTATAAGGCTTTAGTTGGCTCAAAGTTTAGAGAAGAATTAGAAAAAGCTTGGGGTAAACAAATATTTACTTTGGCAGAATTAGAATTAAAAGTTTTTTCAGAAGAAATCATAGAGGATTTAGTAAAAGAAAACAAACTTGTAACAGAATACGATAAACTTATTGCTTCAGCTAGAATAAACTTTGAAGGCGAAGAAAGAAATTTAAGCCAAATGGCACCTTTTATGCAATCTAAGGACAGAGCTATTAGGAAAAGAGCTTATGAAGCGTATATTAACTTCTTTAAAGAAAATGAATCTAAATTTGATGAGATCTACGATAGCTTAGTTAAAGTAAGGACTGCAATGGCTAAAAAATTAGGCTATGAAAATTATGTGGATATGGGTTATGCTCGTATGTCTAGGTCAGACTACAATGCAGAAATGGTAGCAAACTACAGAAAGCAAGTCCATGAAGACTTAGTTCCAGTAGTAGTTGAATTAAAGGATAGACAAAGAAAAAGACTTGGCTTAGATGAATTTAAATATTACGATGAGCCGCTAGAGTACACTACTGGTAATGCTACACCTAAGGGAGAGCCTGAATGGATATTAGAAAATGGCAAGAAAATGTATAAAGAGTTGTCAAAGGAAACAGACGAATTCTTTACATTCATGGTAGAAAGAGAATTATTGGATTTAGTAAGTAAAAAAGGAAAGATGAGTGGAGGTTATTGTACTTATATTCCTGATTACAAATCTCCATTTATATTCTCTAACTTCAATGGAACAAGTGGAGACGTAGATGTACTAACTCATGAGGCAGGCCATGCTTTTCAATCTTATTTAAGCAGAGATTATGAAGTTCCAGAATATAGCTTCCCTACATTAGAAGCCTGTGAAATTCACTCTATGAGTATGGAGTTTATAACATGGCCTTGGATGGAGTTATTCTTTGAAGATGAAGTAGACAAATATAAATTTAGCCACTTAAGTGGAGCTGTAAACTTTATACCTTATGGAGTAACTGTTGACGAATTCCAACACTTTGTATATGAAAAACCAGAAGCAACTCCAGAAGAAAGAAAAACTAAATGGAGAGAAATAGAACGTAAATATCTTCCATTTAGGGACTATGAAGATAATGATTTGCTGAACCGTGGAGGTTACTGGTTTAGACAAGGTCATATATTTGCAAATCCATTCTACTACATTGACTACACACTAGCTCAAGTTTGTGCTTTCCAATTTTGGATTAAAATTAACCAAGATAAAGAAAAAGCATGGGAAGATTATATTAGACTTTGTAAAGCAGGAGGAAGCAAGCCTTTCCTAGAATTAGTAGAACTTGCAAACTTAGAAAACCCATTTATAGATGGTACAATTAAGAAGGTAGTAAGACCAGTAAAAGAATGGTTAGATAAAATAGACGATAAGAAATTTTAAAATGTAATTTTATATTGTTTTATATTGGGGTCAGGCTTTTATAATTTTATAAAAATAAAATTATAAAAGCCTGACCCCAAATTTTTCTTAACTCATTATAATTCATTTAAAGGAAGGATTTTCTATTTTAGAATAGAATTAGAGAAGTATGAGTGGCTCGGGTTTAATGAAGAGAATCTTGATGAGGTGTATGAGTTTTATAGGATAAGGATGAAAACTAGGATTCTAATAAAATGAAATGTTTATAGGAAGGAGGCCATGAACCTTGTTTAAATTTATGGATTTTGACTATTTATCAGATGGAGAGATAGATTTGGTTATCGAAGAAAAGGCAGAGAGTTGCGAATCTAAAGGGTATTTACCTGCATATAAGTATGAAATAAGGCTTCATAATGGTAGTAATAGAATAGGCAGAATAGATATTAGAATTGGACACAACAAAAATACTTACTATGGTGGAAATATTGGATATGAAGTTGAAGAGGCGTATAGAGGAAATCACTATGCTGCAAAAGCTTGTAGGTTAGTAAAGCAAGTTGCACAAGCTCACGGAATGTATAAGGTGATTATAACTAATAATCCTAGTAACATTCCATCAAGAAAGACTTGCGAAAATATAGGTGCAAGGCTGGTTGAGATAGTTGGCTTGCCTGAAGATAATGAAATGTATCAACTAGGGGATAGGCAAAAGTGTAGGTATGAGTGGACACTTTAAAGTTAAAGAAGTTAAAGAGAAAAAGTTAAAGGGGTCAGGCTTTTATAATTTTATAAATTGATCCATATATTATTACAATTTGACAAATTAAAATAGATAAGGAGATAAATATAATGGCTAGAAAAAATAGAGTTCATTATGAGGGAGCTCTTTATCATGTAATATGTCGTGGAAATAATAAGAACTATATCTTTGAAGAAAATGATGAAAAAGAAAAATACATACAAACAATTAGAAAATATAAAGAGCGATATAATTTTAAGCTATATGCATATTGTATCATGGGAAGTCACGTTCATATGTTAATGGAAGTCAGTGATACTCCTCTATCAAAGGTGATGCAGGGGATACAACAGGTATATACATATTATTATAATAAAAAATATGATAGAAGCGGACATGTATTTGAACAAAGGTACAAAGCAATTTTATGTAGTAAGGATGAATATTTATTGGCATTGATTAGATATATACATCAAAACCCAGTTAGGTCAGGGCTAGAAGGAGGGCTTAACTACAAATATAGCAGTCATAATAGCTACACCAGTCATAATTATTACGATTTGATAGATAAAGAATTTCCCTTAAATTTATTTAGTAGCAATCCTATAAATCAAATAAAAGAATATAATAAGTTTGTTGGGGAAAATGATAATATAATATCTGGTTTAGAAGAAAAAGGGCTGACGATAGAGATAGTAGAAAATACTAAAGAAAAAGAAGACGAAAACAAATATCCAATAAGTATCATTATTAAGAATGTGTGCAATTATTATAACATTAATCAACAAGAAATAAATATAAAAGAAAGAACTAGAAGATTAGTCAAT
The DNA here is from genome assembly GCA_964470635.1 of uncultured Clostridia bacterium. Taxonomy (GTDB): domain Bacteria; phylum Bacillota; class Clostridia; order Tissierellales; family Proteiniboraceae; genus Proteiniborus. Next base: position 21,975 of record CAYYDM010000007.1, read on the forward strand.
GCGAGGAAAGTAATTGTCTATATGGGAAAAAAGTATTCAAATGTATCAAATAAAGAGCTGTCAAAATTATTAAACCTAGCTGAATCTTCAGTATCAAACATTATAGCAGATAAGGTGACTGCTGAGGAAGTAAGAAATGATATTCAAGACATTTATAAAATTATGAAAGCCTGACCCCAAACATACTTGAAAGGAGTACTAATATGTCAATAGCAATCATAACATTATTAAAACCAATCCTTGAATCATTATTTTATATAGCTGGAATAATTGTATTTTATAAAGCGCTCAAAGCCCTAAATATTTACATAGACAAAAATGAAAACAATCACCGTTGGAAGTAAACTATTTTTAATCTTAAAGCAGCTTTTCTAAATGATAAGTGGAGTCAGATTTTTATAATTTTGTTGAAAATAAAATTATAAAAGCCTGACCCCCAACTTACCTCCAACTCCAAACTTACAAACTTATTTCTAAATAAAAAAATAATATTATTGACAGATTTGCATGTTTAATCATATAATTAATATGAACAATGTTCATGAGGTGGTATTGAAGCATGGAAAAATGTAGTAAGAATTTTAGGGACATAATATTATTAGCTGCAAAAGATATTGCTACAAAGCAGGGAATCACAAAAATAAATATTCGTTCTGTAGCTAAAAATAGCGGTATTGCTATTGGTACAGTGTATAATTACTTTCCTTCAAAAGGAGATTTACTGGTAGCAGTTATCGAGGATTTTTGGGAGGATGCTTTTAAAAATGTTGATTGGAGCAGTTTTGCACATAACAATTTTTATGACAACCTAGAATCACTCTACAATATATTGTACGATTATCTTAATAAATTCAAAGAAAACTGGCTAGAACAGCTTGCCCTTTTAAAAACACAGGAAAAGCAACTTGGCAAGCAAAGACAAGATGAGTATTTTAGAAAAATTTGCAGTAGAATTATTACTTTGATTGACATGGATGATAATTTAAGACAGTATAAGTGGACTGATATTATTTCAAAAGAAAAGATGGCAGAGTTCATATTTGAAAATATGCTTCTAATGCTTAGGAAAGGCGAAAAAGATATAAGTTTTTTTATTAAGATTTTGAATAAAATAATTTCTAATTAAAAATCATATTTACAATATGATTTTTAATATAAAACAAGATGAACATGGTTCATAAGTATTATTAAAATATTATTAAGAGGTGATTTATATGCAAGCAATTATGGAAACTCTATTTGATGCAGTTTATTTGATTGGGGTTATTACGGTAGGGTTAATAATGTTTACTAAAAGTAATGGAAATAAGCAATTTAGGCTATTTGGATTGATGGCAGTTTTACTTGGAGCAGGTGATGCATTTCATTTAATACCTAGGTCATATGCATTACTTACAACAGGCTTAGAAGCAAATGCTGCTACTCTTGGAATTGGGAAATTCATAACATCTATTACTATGACCATATTTTATGTCATCCTATATCATATATGGAGACAACGTTACAATATTGAAGGGCGAAAAGGTCTTACATTTTCAATTTACGCCTTAAGTATCATAAGAATAGCATTATGCTTTTTTCCTCAAAATGACTGGCTAAACTATAATGCTCCTGTTTCTTGGGGAATATATAGGAACTTGCCATTTGCTATAATGGGTATCATTATTATTTGCATTTTCTATTCTGAAGTTAAGAAGCATGGCGACAAGAATTTCAAATTTATGTGGCTTGCAATTGTGTTATCTTTTGCTTTATACATGCCAGTTGTACTATGGGCTACTACTATAAGATGGATTGGAATACTGATGATACCAAAAACTCTTGCTTATGTTTGGATAGCAATCATGGGATTTAAAGAGTTTAAATCTAAAACTAGAAATGGATTAATATCAGACAAAAACTAACATATGCGGGGTCAGGCTTTTATAATTTTATTTTTATAAAATTATAAAAGCCTGACCCCGATTTTTTATTATTTTAAATTAATTGAACAAAGTGTTAAAATAAATCGTATAACTTATATTATTATCTTTATCAGCATTAAATTTATATTATAAAAGAAGATTAACCCATAAAGAAAGGGAGATGTGAAATGCTAAAAATAGAAAAACTCTCGAAAACTTATAAAGGTGGCAAAAAAGCAGTAAATAACCTAAGCTTAACTATTGAAAAAGGAGACATATATGGATTTATAGGTCATAATGGAGCTGGAAAGACTACAACAATCAAATGTATAACAGGAATATTAGACTTTGACGAAGGAGATATATTTATTGATGGGATGTCAATAAAGAAAAATCCTATTGAGTGTAAAAGGATAATGGCTTATATTCCTGACAATCCAGATTTATATGAGAATATGACAGGCATACAGTATTTGAATTTTATATCAGATATTTTTGGTATTTCTAAAGAAACCAGAGAAAGAAATATTGCAATGTATTCTGATTCATTTGAACTTACGAAAAATCTTGGTGATTTAATATCATCATACTCTCACGGAATGAAGCAAAAGCTTGCTATTATTTCTGCACTAATACATGGGCCAAGGCTTCTTATTTTAGATGAGCCTTTTGTAGGATTAGATCCTAAAGCATCTCATATTCTAAAAGAATATATGAAAGATATGTGCCAAAGAGGTAG
>CAYYDM010000007.1:24627-44693 GCA_964470635.1 uncultured Clostridia bacterium
GCAATTATTAAAGAAGGAAGACTAGTTGCCAGTGGTGAAACCCAAAAGGTCAAAGGCGATAGTTCCCTTGAAGAATTATTTTTAGAGGTGACAGATAATGAATAATACTAAATTGCTTATTAGAGCTAGTATTATAAACTCTTTTGGACTAAATAAGTTATTGAAGGAATCTTCTAAAGCAGAAAAAGCAAAAATGATTTTTATAGGAATAGCAATTTTATGGGCTATTATAGCCATATCTGGAACCATCTTTGCCTATTTCTATATGATATCAGATATTTTAATACAGCTTGATGCTCTAAATATGCTGCTAGTTGCCTCTTTCATTAACGTAAGCCTAATGTCATTATTTATGAGTACTTAAAAGGCATCAGGATATTTATTTTCTTTTAAAGACTATGACTTACTTATGTCATTACCGGTGAAAACATCAGAAGTACTTTTTAGTAAGTTATTATTACTTTATTTCTCAAATCTAACGATATCTATTATTATGGGGTTACCTTCGTTGATTGTTTATGGAATAAAGTCATCAAGTGGACCTATTTACTATGTTTTTGCTTTTATATCCATGTTTTTTATAACATTTATTCCAGTGATTATTGGAACATTTCTTTCATTTGCTCTGGCCAAAATATCTACAAGATTTAGGTCAACAAATGTAATTATGATAATAGGTTCATTTGTATTAATTATTTTATTAATGGCAGGTTCTAGCCTTATAAATAACATATCGGCTGAATTTATTCAGGATATTACTGATTTGATGGATAATATATCAAAAGTATATTTCCCGATTAAATTTTATGTTAATGGGTTGGCTGACCTTGATATTCTATCTTTGCTAGTATTTATATTAAGTGCAATAATTCCATTCTTGTTATTTGTTTTAATATTTGCAAAGAGTTTTAAGGATATTAATTCTAAGATGAATGAGAGTTACAAAGCAGCTAGTTATAAGATGAAATCACTTAAAGTATCGTCACAATTAAAGGCATTATATAAAAAAGAGATTAATTTCTATTTTTCATCATATATATATGTTTTAAATACTGCAGTGGGTGTTGTGATGATGACTATTTTTACCATAGGTACAGCTGTTTTTGGTGGAGAAAAAATGGCTCAAGTTTTAGATATACCTATGATAAGCCAATTTTTAGTTCCTGCAACTACGGCAATACTGTCATTATGTATATGTTTAACTTGTACAACTGCATCTTCGATATCTCTTGAGGGTAAAAATTTATGGACAATAAAATCTTTGCCAATAAAGCCAATAGAAATAATGAAAGGTAAAATATTAGTGAATTTAACAATTATTCTTCCAGCTTTATTTATTAACACTCTGATTTTGGCAATATCATTTAAGATGGCCTTAGCATCGTATGTATTATTGTTAGCTATTACAACACTATATGTTTTTTTCATCTCAATGGCAGGAATTATGATAAATCTATATTTGCCAAAGCTTGAATGGAAATCACATATGGCAGTCGTAAAACAAAGTGCAAGTGTTATTATTTCGATGTTGATAGGATTTATTTCAGTTTCCACTCCTATTCTAGTGTTTATTTTAGTAAAGCCTGCAGATTATAATTTGTTTTCAGTTATTGTAACAATAGTTTTATTAATGATTAACATACTATTATGGTCAACTATTAGAACTAAAGGAGTAAAGATGTTTAATAGGCTTTAGAAAAAAAGATATTGCCTTAAATAGGACTATCTTGTAAGGGAGTATATATTTGACAAGAATATGAGTGTCATATATAATTTTTTATGCATAGTGCCACATTATAGTCCTATTTGGAAAAGGGAAGGTAATCTCATATGACAGACATTATTTCAAAAATAATACCTATAATTTTATTGATTTTACTGGGAAGTTATTTTCGTTTTAATAATATACTTGGACAGACAACAGTTGATGAAATAAAAAAAATAGTGATAGACGTTGCATTCTCTGCAGTTTTATTCATAACATTTTTAAACATGGAGCTTAGGAGGGAATATTTTCTAGTTTCCTTTATTGTATTTATTATGTTGAATATTTTTTATTTTGTTGGTTTAGGATTTAATATGATAAAAATGATTGCTCATCCTTTAATTCCCTTCATAACATCAGGATTTGCTTTTGGATTTCTTGGTATACCCTTATTTTCTACTGTTTTTGGTAATGAAAACTTAGGAAAGTTATCAATACTTGGTATTGGGCATGAATTCTTCATATGGCTTGTACTATATACTCTTTTGCGCATTAAATTAGGGAATCAACGATTTTCAATAGGAGTAGTGAAACAAATTATTAAATCTCCTGCAATAATTAGTATAGTCTTAGGAATTGTATTTAATTTGACAGGATTTAGGACAAGCATTCATAGTAACTCAATTATGAAAGGATTTTATATTACGGTAGAATACTTATCAAGCTTGTCAACTCCTTTAATTTTGATAATTATAGGTTATGGTTTAAAGCTTAATAAAAAGTATATGGTGCAAAGCATAAAATTTCTTATTATAAGGTTCACGGTTATCTTGACCGTAGGGTATGTTTTTAAATACTTAATCATAAATAAGGTTATAATACCAGATCAGATTTTTAATTATGCATACTTTACTTTTTTAATCTTGCCCCCTCCACTTTCTTTGCCGATTTTTATTGGTACCTACAGTACAAAGGAGCATGAAGAATTAGCTAATAATACAATAGTATTAAATACTGTAGTCAGCATTATCATATTCATTTTATTCGTTTTAACTGTGTAATCAATAATTAAGAATGTCTACCAGAGTTATAAGAAATATCAAGCTTTGAAATGACTTTTGAGTAGTTTTTTGGAGAAAGTCCGAAAGTTTTTTTAAAAGCTCTTATAAAGCTGGAATAGTCACTAAATCCACATTCTATTGAAACCTCTGACATTTGCTTTCCTTTTCTAATAAGGGTTTTGGCTAAAATCATCCTTTTTTGTTGTATATAGCTGTGGATAGTATATCCAGTTTGAGCTTTGAATTTGTGCATAAGATAATATTTACTAATGTAGAATTTAGAAGAGATATTTTCTATCGACAAATCGCTATTAAGATTCTCATTTATATAACCTAATATGCTTTCTATTCTTTCATCATATTGAATATCTTCTTCTTTAGCATTAATATCTAGTCCTAGAAAAAATCTGTTAAGATGGATCATAAGCTGAAGAAATAAAGAATTTTTTAATATCTTACTTCCAAAGGCAGTATCTTTCGAAGCATCCTCAAGTAAAGTCAAGGTTTGTTTTATACCGCTAATATTATTAGGATTCAAACGCATAAGGCTTATATTATGCTTTGATGATAGCTCGAAGCAGCTAAGTAGGTTACTATTGTCTCTATTATGCATCTCTAAAAACCTTGAATTGACCCATATAATTATTCTTTCGTAGGTTTCATAGGGACTTATTATTGCCTTATGAGCATCATTGCTGTTTACAAAAAGTATATCCCAAGGTTTAAGTTTATATGATTTTCCTTCTATAAGGTAGGTGACATTTCCAGATATGAAAATGATTATTTTATTAAAATCATGATAATGAAATTCAAACTCCATGTTCTTTTTATCCTTTAAATGAAAGTATTCAAAATCTTCATTGAGATATCCTCTCCTTATTTTTAGTTCGACATTACTATTTTTCATCATTACCATCTCCTTCTCTATCTTTCTTATAGATTACAGCAGCTTTTGCAATATTTCAAGCATTATTAGCAATATATATAGCAAAAAATACATATATAATAAAAATTAAACATGTACTATTCTAGGAATTATTTTAGTGAGAAGGAGAGGATTAAATGGAATTGTTAAAGACTTACAAATCTTCTATTGTAATGATTTTTTTTGTATTGTTCGGAGGAATACTAGGAGCAATTATGGGACCGAAGGCATCTTTACTTGAGCCTTTCGGGAATTTATTTTTAAATTTGATTTTTACTATAATTGTTCCTCTAGTGTTTTTCAGTGTTACCTCAGCCATTGCAAACATGACAAACATGAAGAGATTGGGAAAAATTTTGCTAAACATATTTATAGTCTTTACATGTACAGCACTTATTGCAGCTGTAATAGGACTTGTGGGAGCTTTAATAATAAATCCCACTAAGGGCATAGATAGTGGAATTATGCAAAAAATGATGGCGCAAGGAACTAGTGAAGTATCTATTAGTGAACATGTAGGACCAATACAGCAACTAGTTAACACCTTTACAGTATCAGACTTCGTATTATTATTTTCAAAGAAAAACATGCTTCAACTTATTATATTTTCCATAATTTTAGGGACTTCCATAGTTGCAGTAGGGAAAAAAGCAGAACCTTTTGTTAACTTTTTAGATTCAGGTGCTAAAACATTTATTAAGATGGTGAATATAATAATGCACTTTGCTCCAATAGGGTTAGGGTGCTATTTTGCTTCAGTTATTGGGCAGCTTGGAACTCAAATATTAGAGGGATACTTAAGGACATTTATTCTTTATTTAGCAATAACAGGAGTTTACTATTTTGGAATGTTTACTATATATGCTTTTATAGCAGGAGGCAATGTTGGAGTGAAATTATTTTGGAAAAATGCATTAGAACCATCAGTGACAGCACTGGCTACCTGTTCTAGTGCAGCATGTATTCCAGTTAATTTGAAAAGCACAAAAAAGATGGGAGTTACAGATGATATTGCAGAAACTGTCATCCCACTTGGAGCTAATACACATAAGGATGGTTCTGTAATCGGTGGAGTTTTAAAAATTGTATTTTTGCTAGGCTTATTTGGAAGAGATATAACTAGTTTAAAAGCAATAGTTGGAATAATATTCGTTTCATATTTGGTAGGTGCTGTCATGGGAGCTATTCCAGGTGGAGGAATGATAGGGGAAGTATTAATAATAAGTGTTTATGGTTTTCCACCAGAAACTTTAGCTATAATAGCTGTAATAAGTACAATAATAGATGCACCGGCAACTTTGCTGAATTCAACAGGTAATGGAGTATGTGCTATGATGGTGACAAGATTAGTGGAAGGGAAAAGATGGATTTCAAATAAGGTTAAAGTGGAAAATTGTACAGTGTCTAATTAACACACTAATAGACACTTATAGAAGGGATATTATTAAAATGGAGTTTAAGCTTCACTTTAATTGTATTATAGTTTTTATTTAACAAGATTTTAATTTGATTTATTGTAATACAATTAGGAATAATAATTATAGACACTATTAATAAGAAGCATAATGCAGATTTAAATAGTATGGATATTGATTTATTGGAATAGCAACAAGTGACGCAGTTAAATAAGAGTTAAACTAGAAAAATCAAGTTTGAGTTTTTCCAATAAAATGTATAATATTAGAATATACTATATTAAATAATTAAATTAGAGGTGTTTTTTTATGAACTCAAAAAGTTCAGACGGTGAAGATAGTGACAGTAATTATTATTGTGATAGCGATGACCATAATAATAAGTCAATTTTAAGGCTATCACATTATAAGAAAGAGATAATGATTAATATTATTAGTGAACATGAAGAAATTGGATACATTAAAGGAGTATTACTGAATGTAGACAATATTTTCAAAGAATTAAAATCAGATGAAGTCTTGAAAGTTCTTGAATTTACAGACAAGGAAGAGGAGGAGGAAATCAAAACCTTCTATATTCAAGTTTTATCAAAAGAAAATTGTAAAGATAATGCATTTTATATTACAGAACTTTTTATCGATAAGGAATATAGGGGTAATGGAATAGGTAGAAAAATATTTGAACAATTGCCTAGGTTTTTAAATAAAAACATTAGGGAACCAATATCATGTATATATTTAATGCCTGGTCCTCTAGAGAAAATTAATGGGGAAGTTGAATATATAATGAACCCAAAAGATGAAAATCTGGTACTTCTAAAGCAGAGACTCATAAGGTTTTATGAATCAGTGGGATTTAAGAGAATTGGAGAAACTGATTTCTATTATAGGGAAGAAGCATGCTAATAATATCTATGTTGAATCTCTTAGAAACTCACAATTTTATGTTAATAAAAAACAATAACATTTATATATATGAAATATAATATGATTGCGAGTTTGCAGCCTATTCAAATTTTGAGTAGGCTGTTTTATTTTTTTATATATAGTATAATTATGAATTGTAGGTTTTGTTTATTAACTGTAATAATTAATAAAGCATAAAATGGGTAACTAATAACAAAAGGAGAGATGAAATTGAGAGAAAGAAATGAAACGATTTTTACTAAAACTTACATGATAATGATATTAGGATTAATAAGTTGCTTTTTATGGGGAAGTGCATTTCCATCAGTAAAGATAGGCTATCAGCTTTTTGGTATTGGAGCTAATGATACATTTGAAAAAATAGTTTTTGCAGGCTACAGGTTTTTTATATCTTCAATAATGATATTTATTTACTGCTTTATTACAAGAAGAAGCTTAAAAATCAAAAAAGAGGATATTTTTAAAGTTGGCTTTTTAGGTCTTATACAAACTGCCATACAGTATGTATTTTTTTACATAGGACTCTCTAATACTAGTGGAACAAAGGGCTCAATACTTGCTGCTACAACTACATTCTTTAGCGTCATTTTAGCTCACTTTTTCTATGAAGAGGACAAGCTCAGCATTAAAAGGGTAAGCGGAGTTATATTAGGATTTTTAGGAGTATCTATTGTAAATTTAAGTGGTGGTGGACTTCAAGGCGGTTTTAAATTTATTGGAGAAGGATTTGTTATTATTTCCAGCCTAATGGGTGCATTAGCAGGCATATATACGAAAAAAATATCAAAGGATATATCACCATTTATGGTTTCTAGCTATCAGCTGTTTATAGGTTCCATAATATTAATTCTTGCAGGAACTTTAGGTGGGGGACATAACTTGAGCTTTACTGTAAAAGGCTCAGCTTTGCTTTTATACTTAGGTTTTATATCAGCGGCAGCTTTTACTTTATGGACAATTCTATTGAAGTATAATAGTGTAGGAAAGGTTTCTATCTATAAATTCTCTGTACCTTTATTTGGAGTTTTTCTTTCTTACATTTTCTTAGGAGAAAGATTATTAGGATTTAGCGTAATATTATCAGTTATATTGGTTTCATTAGGAATAATATTAATAAATAAAGAATAGAAAGATTTCTTGCGTATTGTGTATAACCTTAACCTATAACATAATCAAATAAATATATTTCTATAAAATTTGATATTATTGTAATGTAAATAAGGCATTATGGTAAAGATATTAGTAGTAAATTTTATTAAAATATCTAAATGCTTTATTTAGGAGGGATTTTAATGCAAAGAAAAGTAGGTACTACAGTTAGAGGAATTAGAGCTCCAATTATTAAAGAAGGAGATGATTTAGTAAATATAGTAGTAAATTCTATTCTAGAAGCTATGGAATCAGAAATCTTTCATATTAATGATAGGGATGTCATAGGTGTCACAGAGTCTTTAGTTGCGAGGGCACAGGGAAACTATGTAAGTGTCAATGATATAGCATACGATATAAATCAGAAATTCAAAGGTGACATAGCAGTTCTTTTCCCTATATTAAGTAGAAATAGGTTTTCTCTTATTCTCAAAGGCATAGCCATGAGTGGGAAAAAGATTTACTTAATTTTAAATTATCCATCAGATGAGGTGGGAAATCATCTTATCGACATAGACATAATGGATGAATTGGGAGTGAATCCTTATACTGATGTCTTAAGCGAGAAAGAATACAGAGAGCTTTTTGGTTCACGAGTAGAGCATCCATTTACAGGAATTGACTATGTAAGTTATTATAAAGAACTTGCTTCAAATAAAAATATTGAAATAATCTTGGCAAATGACCCAAGAGTAGCATTAAAATATACTAAAGAGATTTTAGTTGCCAATATTCATGAAAGAAAAAGAACTAAGAGAATATTAAAAGAGGCAGGAGCAGAAGTTGTTTATGGATTAGATGACGTTTTAAATGAACCTGTAAATGGTAGTGGCTTCAATGCTGAATATGGTCTGCTTGGTTCAAACAAAGCTACGGAAGATAAGATAAAACTATTCCCAAGAGGTTCCCAAGAACTAGTAAATAAAATTCAGAAAGCAATAAAGGATAAAACAGGGAAACATGTTGAGGTAATGGTATATGGCGATGGAGCTTTTAAAGATCCTGTAGGTAAGATATGGGAGTTAGCAGATCCTATAGTGTCTCCAGGATATACAGATGGACTTAAGGGAACACCAAATGAGATAAAGCTAAAATATATAGCAGATAATGAACTTAGTGATCTTAAGGGCAATGAAAGGACAGAGGCCATGAAGAAAAAAATAAGGGAAAAAGAAGCGAACCTAGTTGGAAAAGCTGAAACATTAGGAACAACACCTAGACAACTAACAGATCTCTTAGGTAGCTTATGTGACCTTACTAGTGGCAGTGGAGATAAAGGTACTCCAATTGTTCTTATTCAAGGATATTTTGACAGCTATGCAGCAGAGTAACCTATATGTTACTCTGCTTTTTAGATTAAGGCACACTTACATATTTATTGTCTTTAATATAATATCTCCAAAGAAAATCTTTTGCTTCCTCAGCATAATCTATACCTATTCTTTTAGCTTCTACTATGTTAAAGGCCTCGTCATTATCAGCGCAAATGTATAACTTATCTTTAGTTAAATCCTCACCGTTCATTTCTCTTGTAATTCCAAAAGCTTGACATAGCTTTCCTGGACCATTAGTTAAACCTGTAATTTGTGATTTTTTCAATTGGTTAAGAGGCTTTTTAAATCTATTCAATGCCATTGCCTCAAGGCCTTTTATAGGTTCTAATGCCCTTATTAGAACTGCTTGGGCTATTTCTTTTTCTGCCGCTACTACATTTAAACAATTATACATTCCATATATTATATATACATATGCATGGCCCTCTTCTCCATACATGGCCTCTACTCTTGGAGTTCTCTTACCATTATAGGTATGGGCTGCTTTATCATTAAAGCCCATATAAGCTTCAGTTTCAACTATTTTTCCTATTAATTTATCATTGCCGGTATCAAATATTAAATATTTACCTAATAAATCTTTTGCTAAAACTAAAGCGGTTTTTCTATAAAAACTTCTTTCTAGTTTTTTCATGCCATTATTCCTTCCTAGTATATTTTGATTGTAATATAGCTATTATAGCATTTTTATATATAAAATATTAGTGAACATATATGTGTTAGATGGTATAATGAAAACTAAACAAAAAACAATATAGTTAGGGGGCTTCTTTTGTGATTAAACTTGAGGGAATTGAAAAGATGAATGACAAACAGCGACTTGAATATTTACTTCTTACTCTTGAAGGACAGTTAAGTTCTGAGAGTGATTTATTGGCTAACATTGCAAATGCATCTGCTTTAATATATGCAATAGTAGACAGGCTTAATTGGGCAGGCTTTTACTTTATGAGGGGAGAAGAATTAGTTCTAGGACCTTTCCAAGGTCTGCCAGCATGTAACAGGATAAAACCTAATACTGGAGTATGTGGTGCAGCAGCTGCTACTAGAAAAACTCAAGTTGTACCAAATGTACATGATTTTCCAGGACATATTGCTTGTGATTCAGCATCAAATTCTGAGCTCGTAGTACCCATAGTGAAAGACAATAAGGTATATGGAGTACTTGATTTAGATAGTCCTGAGCTTGAAAGGTTTACAGAGCTCGAGGCAAAATATTTTGAGAGATTTGTTGAAAAGTTAAATAAATATATTGATTGGAATAAAATATAAAACAAACCCTTCATTAATTTTGAAGGGTTTTAATCATTTACTTTCTATTAGCTTTTTCTATGGTAATTTTTTTGCCTTTTATTCTAAAGCCTTTTGATGGTGATAATACCTCTTGAACATATTCTAAAGGAATATCAACAAAAGAAAACTTATCAAATATATCAATGGCTCCAATTTTCTTCCCAGGAAGACTAGTTTTTGATGCAATGGCTTCAACTATATGTTTAGGCTGAATTCTATCCTTACTTCCCATATTTATAAAAAGTCTAGCCATTCCTTTTTCAGCGCCAGAATCCTCATGGCTCAATGTGTCAGTGTCAGCAAAGTCATTCTTACCATTTTCAGAAACTATTGTTTTAAGTAACGCAGCAGCTACATCTATAGTAGTTATATAGTTATCTTTATTATTAACATTTACTTCTTCAAGAATTTTATTGATATAACTTACATATTTAGCTAGATTATTCTTATCTAAAACAACTTTTAAATCATTAATTACATTACTAACTTTGCTTTCCTCAATGTCAGATAGTGATGGTGGACTCATGAGAGTAATTTTTGATTTTGTATATCTTTGTATGTCTTTTAATCTGTAAAACTCTCTTCCAGATACAAATGTGAAGGCTCTACCAGTTCTTCCTGCTCTACCAGTTCTTCCTATTCTATGGACATAGTATTCTTCGTCATTAGGAATATCGTAGTTGAAAACTGCTTCAACATCATCAACGTCAATACCACGTGCTGCCACATCGGTCGCAACTAATATTTCAATTGTCCCGTTTCTAAATCTTGACATTACTCTATCACGTTGGGATTGTTTCATATCACCATGTAAAGCCTCTGCCATATAGCCGCTAGATTGAAGCCCAGACGTTAGCTCATCAACCCTTTTTTTAGTGTTACAAAAAACAAGTGCTAACTTAATACCTTCCTTATCAATAATCCTAGAAAGGACATCAAGTTTTGAGGATTCTCTTATTTCTAGGTAGTATTGTTCAATACTTGGCACAGTAAGCTCTTTGTGAACGGCCTTAACTAGCATAGCATTTTTTTGATATTTTGCAGTTAAATCCATAATTTCCTTAGACATAGTAGCCGAAAAAAGAATAGTTTGTCTATTAGTTGGAATCTTTTCAAGAATTTCATCAATATCCTCTCTAAATCCCATGTTTAACATTTCATCAGCTTCATCTAATATGACCATTTTTAAGTCTGTTAACTTAATGGTACGCCTTCTCATGTGGTCCATTAATCTACCTGGAGTGCCTATAATAATTTGAGGTCGTTTTTTCAGTGCAGCTATTTGTCGTTCAATTGGCTGACCACCATAAACAGGGAGAATTCTAATACCTTTTTTGTATTTTGATACATTTTTTAGCTCTTCTGATATTTGAATAGCAAGTTCCCTTGTAGGACAAAGAATTAAAGCCTGTATTGCTTCATTTTTTGGATCTACCATTTCAATGGCAGGAATACCAAAGGCACATGTTTTTCCTGTTCCAGTTTGAGCTTGGCCGATTACATCTCTTCCGTCCATTATGTAAGGAATAGATTGAGACTGTATAGGGGTCGCCTCTTCAAAGCCCATTTCAGCAACTGCTTTTTCTACTTCTGTAGAAAGATTTAATTCTGTAAAAACTAGATTTTTCATAATTTCTTTTCCTTCTCTATATATTTTTTATATTAGTATAAACAAAAATGATATTATTAATAAGTAGCAACCTATAATTTCTTCAAATTTCATGTTTAACCATAATAATTATATGTGATATTATTTACAATAGCAACAAAAATTATATTATATACTAAGTTCGATGAACATAAACTACATATGACATGTGCATATGTTATAATATAGTAATAGATCATACTTAAAACACATTTAGATATTAGAAATGAAAGGTGGTTTAATGGAGACTAGTAAACAAAAAGTAGCAGTAGGTTTAAGTGGCGGTGTTGATAGTACAGTAGCAGCCTATTTATTAAAAAGTCAGGGGTATGAAGTAATAGGAATAACTATGCATCTTTTTGATGAGATTGATGAGAAAGGAACTATAAAAGAACCTCAATTTATAAAGGATGCTAAAGATATATCAAAGCTTTTGGATATACCCCATTATATAATAGATTTAAGACAGGAATTTGATAGTCTAATTAAAAATGAATTTATAGATGAATATATTAGTGGTAAAACTCCTAATCCATGTATTACGTGTAACAAAAAAATAAAGTATGGAAAGCTTATTGAAATTGCCAATAATTTAGGAGCTTACTATATAGCTACAGGGCATTATGCAAACATAATATATGATGAAGAACTAATGAGATACCGCATATTTTCTGGAGAAGCGGGGAGAAAAGATCAAGCATACGTGCTTCATTCTCTTACTCAAAAGCAGCTAAGCCATGTAATATTGCCTATAGGCATATTTAGCTCCAAAGAAGAAGTAAGAAGAATAGCACTTAAAATAGACAAGAATATTGCTAAAAAATCTGATAGTATGGGAGTATGTTTTATTCCAGACGGAGATTATGGAAAATATATTTCAAAAGAGAGACCAGAACTGGTTAAAAAAGGGGATTTCATAGACTTTCATGGAAATATTATTGGAGAGCACAAAGGAATAGTAAATTACACAATAGGACAACGCAGAGGACTAGGTGAGTATTTTAATAAGCCTATGTTTGTAGTAGAAATAGATGCTGAAAAAAACGTAGTTATACTTGGAGACGACAAGGACACATATTCAAAAGGATTGATAGCTAGAGATGTAAATTTTACTCTTTTTGATGAGCTAAAGGAAGAAATTCAGGTTGAAGCAAAGGTTTGTCAATGGGGTTGGCTTCTGCCATCAACGGTAGTAGGCTTGGGAAATGACAGGATAAAAGTAATTTTTCATAAGAAAGAGAGAGCCATTGCACCAGGCCAATCTATAGTGTTTTATAAAGGAAATGAGATTATTGGGGGAGCAAAGATAGAATCCATAATTAGGGATTAACAAAAAAATAGTTAACTTTTTAAAAAAAGGGTATAAAATATAATACACTAAAAATATTGTATTTTTATACAGAAGGTAAGGTGATTTAGATGAAGCTGTGTTCTATGTGCAAGAAAAATATTGCCGTTATGTTAACCACAAAAATAGAAAATGGAAAACCTGAAGTAACTGGTGTATGTATGGAATGTGCAAAGAAAATGGGTCTCCCTGTAATTGATCAACTCATGAACCAGATGAATATGAAACCTGAGGATTTAGAAAACATTACTAATCAAATGAATAATGTTTTTCAGGATATAGACGTAGATAAAATAGATCCAGAAAATCCATTCTCGGATTTTTTAAATGATATAATGTCAAACAAAGATCAAGATCTTGAGCCAAAGGCTAAGAATATAGAATCAAACATAAGAGAAACTGAGTCCAATCTAAAGAGTGAAAAGAAACCTAATAGAAAGAAAAAGAAATACCTAGATACCTATGGGACAAATTTAACAGATAAGGCAATAGACAAGCAGGTAGATAAAATAATAGGACGAAATAGGGAAATAGATAGAGTAATTCAAATATTAAATAGAAGAACAAAAAATAATCCTGTGCTTATTGGTGAACCAGGAGTTGGAAAGACAGCAATAGCTGAAGGTTTAGCAGTTAGGATAGCAGAAAGAAAAGTTCCAGCAAAACTATATGATGCAGAAGTGTATCTTCTTGATTTAACGGCTATTGTAGCTGGAACTCAATTTAGGGGCCAGTTTGAAGGTAGAATGAAAGCTATTATTGATGAAGCAAAAGAACTTGGCAATATTATTTTAGTTATTGATGAAGTTCATAATATAATGGGAGCAGGGGAAGTTCATGGAGGAGTAATGAATGCTGCAAACATTCTTAAGCCATCCCTTGCAAAAGGAGAAATACAAGTTATAGGTACAACAACATTAGAAGAATATAGAAAGCATATAGAAAAAGATTCTGCATTAGAAAGAAGATTCCAACCTGTTTTAGTAGAAGAACCTAATATTGAGGAAGCCATTGAGATTTTAAAAGGAATAAGAGGATATTATGAAGACTACCATAAGGTTCAGATATCTGACGAAGTAATAGAGACTGCTGTAAGGCTTTCAGAAAGGTATATTACTGATAGATTCTTGCCAGATAAGGCTATTGACGTAATTGATGAAGCAGGTTCAAGAGTAAACCTAAAGAATCAAGGCTTTGTGGAGTTAGAAACATTGAAAGAAGAACTTAAGAAGATACAGGAATTAAAAGAGACTGCTGCTTCATCTGATAATTACGAAAAAGCAGCAGAATACAAAATGGAAGAGTATAGGCTAGAAGATAAAGTAAAAGAATTAGAAAAATCATGCTCTGAAGTAAAAGTTACTGTTGATGATGTGGCTTACGTAATAGAATCATGGACGAAGATTCCTATTCAGAGAATTACTAAGGAAGAGGCTACTAAACTTCTAAATCTTGAAGAAATTTTACACAGAAGAGTTATTGGACAACATGAAGCAATAGTAAGCTTATCTAAGGCTATCCGAAGGAATCGTTCTGGCTTTAGGAAAAAGAAAAAGCCTGCGTCTTTCATATTCGTAGGGCCTACCGGAGTAGGGAAGACTGAGCTTGCTAAAGCACTTGCATGTGAACTATTTGGTAGCGAGGAAGCTATGATACGTGTAGATATGTCAGAGTTTATGGAAAAGCATACTGTATCAAAGCTTATAGGTGCACCTCCAGGATATATAGGCTATGATGAAGGGGGACAGTTAACTGAAAAAGTCAGAAGACGACCATATTCAGTTATTCTATTTGATGAGATAGAAAAGGCTCATCCAGATGTATTTAATATGCTTCTACAAATATTAGAAGATGGAAGGCTTACTGATAGTCAAGGAAGGACTGTGTATTTTGAAAATACCGTTATAATAATGACTTCAAATGCAGGTACTAGCTTTAATGCAAATACATTTGGATTTGCTAGAGAAGGATATGTTGCTTTAGAGAACAGAGTAAATGATGCATTGAAACAGACTTTTAGACCTGAATTTCTTAATAGAGTTGATGATACAATAGTATTTACTCATCTATCTACAGAAGAACTTCGCCAAATAGTTGATTTAATGTTTAAAGAAGTGACAGAAGATGTAGAAGAGAAAGGAATGAATATTCATATATCTGATAAAGCAAAAGACTTTTTAGTTAAAAAAGGATATGATCAGAAATATGGGGCTCGTCCTTTAAGAAGAGCTATTCAAAGGTACATTGAGGATGAGATTGCAGAATTATATTTGAAAAATGAATTTAAAAATGGACATACAATCAATGTAGATGTAGAAAATGAAACTATAGCTATTAAAATAGGCTGCTGAAAAATTCAGCAGCTTTCTTTTGAAATAGTAGTTAATATTATTGCAATAGTATATGTTTTATGGTAAGATTTGAAAAAAATTAACCTTATGTAAGGAGACTATGAATATCTATGAAAGAGTACAGTATATTTGATATATTAGGTCCTATTATGGTAGGTCCTTCTAGCTCTCACACTGCAGGTGCTGCTAGAATTGGAAAAGTTGCAAAATATATTGCAGGTGAAGGCTTTAATTCAGTTACCTTTTATCTTCATGGGTCTTTTGCTAAAACCTACAAAGGGCATGGTACTGATAAAGCTTTAGTTGCAGGAATCCTTGGAATGGAACCTTATGATGAAAGGCTAAAAAATTCTTTAGAGATAGCTGAAGAAAATGGTATTAAAGTTTCATTTATTGAAGCAGATTTGGGAAATCAGCACGAAAATACTGTTAAAATTGTTTTCAATAAAAATGATGGAAGTAAAACAGAAGTAACAGGTTCGTCCATTGGTGGCGGAAACATAATAATTACAAATGTTGATGGTTATAATGTTAAAATAACAGGAGATTACCCGACTTTGATCATAATACAAAATGATAAAAAGGGAGTAATCAGCAGTGTTACTACAGTACTTTCTCAGAATAACATTAATATTGGAATTATGAAAGTTAAGAGAAAGAAAAAAGGTATCGAGGCTTCTATGATTATAGAAACAGATGATGAAATTAAAGATGATGTAATACAGCAGCTTATCAATACAGAAAACGTACTATCAGTAAAAGTAATTAATCCAGTTGAGAAGAGGTGAAAATATGTATAACCATGGGTATGAACTGATAAAATTAACAGAGGAATATGATGCTAAGATATCTGAAATAGTAATTAGAAGAGAATGCGAACTTACAGGATTATCTGAGCTAGAAATAAGAAAGAGAATGAAAGATGTTTTAGATGTAATGATAAGTTCATCTAAGAAAAGTATAGAAGAAGAGGTTAAATCCGTAGGTGGAATTATAGGCGGAGATGCAAAAAAAGTTGAGCATTATAGAAGAAATGGAAAAACAATTTGTGGGGATACTATTAATAGAGCTATGGCTAGAGCCTTATCATGTTCTGAGGTAAATGCTGCAATGGGAAGAATATGTGCTTCACCTACAGCAGGATCTTGTGGTATTATTCCAGCAGCTGTAATAACTGTTGCAGAGGAGCTTGGTTTAGGCGAAGACCATATAATAAATGGCCTCCTCACATCTGCAGGAATAGGAGCAATAATAGCACAAAATGCTACTGTATCAGGGGCAGAAGGTGGTTGTCAAGCAGAATGTGGCTCAGCAGCTGCCATGGCTGCAGCTGCAGTAGTAGAAATGGCAGGTGGAACCCCAGAAATGTCTCTTCATGCTGCTGCAATTGCCTTAAAAAACATTTTAGGTTTAGTATGTGACCCAATAGCAGGACTTGTAGAGGCTCCTTGTGCAAAACGAAATGCTTCTGGTGCAGCTAATGCAATGATATCAGCAGATTTGGCCTTAGCTGGAGTAAAGAGTATAATTCCTTTTGATGAAGTTGTAGATGCTATGTATAAAGTAGGGAGATCTCTTCCTATGGAGTTAAGAGAAACAGCATTAGGCGGTATGGCTACAACTGAAACAGGAAAAGCTATAAATAAAAGGATTTTTGGAGAGTAAAAGGAATGCAATAGAAATGTTCGCTTAATATTTCTATTGCATTCGTGGGATAAATTAACTGTAAGGAATGATATAGATGAATAAGAAGAACAAAGACATAAAGGTTGTAGTAGGTATGTCAGGAGGAGTAGATTCTTCGGTAACTGCATATCTTCTTAAAGAACAGGGATATGACGTTACAGGTATATTTATGAAAAATTGGGATGAGAAAGATGACGCAGGAGTATGTACTGCTGAAAAAGATTATGAAGATGTAAGAAGAGTATCTTCTCAATTAGAGATACCATATTATACAGTAAACTTTACAAAAGAGTATTGGGATAGAGTATTCTCATATTTCCTTGATGAATATAAAAAAGGAAGAACACCAAATCCCGATGTTATGTGCAATAAAGAAATAAAATTCAAGGCCTTTTTAGACCATGCTTTAATGCTTGGAGCTGACTACATTGCAACAGGACACTATGCTAGAGTAGATTATATAAATGGAGAGTTTAAACTTTTAAGAGGTGTAGATAATAATAAGGATCAAACTTATTTCTTATGCACTCTGGGACAATATCAGCTTTCTAAGAGTATGTTTCCTATTGGACATTTAAAAAAATCAGAAGTTAGAGGAATAGCAGAGAGAGAAGGTCTTATTACAGCAGATAAAAAAGATAGCACAGGAGTATGTTTTATTGGAGAAAGAGATTTTGACAAATTTCTAGATAATTTTCTTCCTGCTCAATCAGGAAACATTATGTCATTAGATGGGAAGATTGTAGGCAAACATACTGGCCTAATGCATTATACTCTAGGACAAAGAAAAGGATTAGGGATAGGAGGTATAGGCACTGGAGAACCATGGTTTGTTGTAGATAAGGATTTAGAGAAAAACATACTCTATGTGGTCCAAGGAGATAAACATCCTATGCTATATTCTAGTGGCCTTATGGCAAGTGACCTTTATTGGGTAAGCGATAGACCAAAACCAAAGAAATTCAATTGTACAGCAAAGTTTAGATATAGACAACCTGATAATGAAGTAGAAGTATACTTAACTGATGATAACAAATGCAAGGTAATGTTTAAAAAACCTCAAAAAGCCGTTACCCCAGGCCAAGCAGTAGTTTTCTATGACGGAGAAGAGTGCTTAGGCGGCGGAATGATTGATGAAATAATTAGAATTGAAAATTGAGAATTGAGAATTATAAGAATAACAGTGTAGCGATAGTTTAACTACTGTTCAACTACTGTTAAACTATTGCTTAACTATTGTTAATCAAATATATTTAGAGGAGTGAGTAAGTTGAGTAAAGTTTTAGAAAATCTTGAACCAAAAGCTGTTTTTAGTTTCTTTGAAGATTTGACACAAATACCAAGATGTTCAGGAAATGAAAAAAGGATAAGCGATTATCTAGTAGACTTTGCAAAACAACGAAATCTAGAAGTAATACAAGATAAGGCCTTAAATATTATTATTAAGAAGCCTGGAACTAAAGGGTATGAAAATTCTCCTACAGTAATTTTGCAAGGACATATGGATATGGTATGTGAGAAAAACAAAGATACTAGCCATGATTTCTCTTCTGAACCTCTAAAGCTCCGAATAGAAGATGATATGCTTATGGCTACAGGAACTACATTAGGTGCCGATAATGGTATAGCAGTGGCATATGCCTTAGCTATACTTGATTCTAATGATATTTCTCATCCACCACTAGAGGTATTAGTAACTACTGAAGAAGAAACAGGTATGGGAGGAGCAAATAATCTAGACCCTAAAAATTTAAAAGGTAAAATATTGATAAATATTGATTCAGAAGAAGAAGGAACTCTATTAGTAAGCTGTGCAGGAGGAATTAGAAACACCATTAGCATACCTATTGAATGGGCAAGTACATCAGATAATTTTTTGCCATTTGAATTAAGAGTTAGAGGGCTAAAAGGTGGCCATTCTGGTATGGAAATCAATAAAGGAAGAGGAAACTCCAACATTATTTTAGGCAGAATACTTCAAGGAATATCCTCCAACAATGATGTATATTTAGCAGAAATTAGCGGTGGAGCAAAGATGAATGCAATACCGAGAGAAAGTGATGCTGTATTATTAGTAAAAAGTAATGATAAGACTAAAGTTGAAGAAGAAATAAAAGAATGGAATATGAAAATTGGAAATGAGCTAAAAACTGCAGATCCGGATGTTAAAATAGAGTTTGAGCCTTTGAATTCTAAATATCAAAAGGTATTCTCTAAAGAAACAATGAAAAAAGTAATATCAGCATTAGTTTTGATACCTAATGGAGTGCAGACCATGAGTATGGAAATTGAAGGATTAGTACAAAGCTCTACAAACCTAGGGGTTCTAACTACTACTGAAAAAGAAGTATTACTTGAATGTGCAGTAAGAAGTTCAGTAAAAACATTAAAATTAGATATTGTTAATAAAATGGAAGCATTAGCAAATTTAATAGGTGCAAATTCATCAACTGAAGGAGATTATCCTGCTTGGGAATTTAGAAAAGATTCATATATAAGAAAAGTATTTGTTGATTGCTATAAGAAAATGTATGGAAAAGAACCAATCATAACGGCTATACATGCAGGGCTTGAATGTGGCTTGTTTGATGAAAAATTTGATGATGTTGATATGATTTCTCTTGGACCAAATATGTATGATGTGCATACTCCAGATGAACATGTAAGTATTTCATCTACAAAGAGGGTTTGGAATTATCTTTTAGAGGTTCTTAAATCCATAAAATAGTTTCAATATTTTTAGCAAATTTTACGATTAATCTATATACTAATTTTAGCAAATGATATATTATATAGAATATACATACTTAAATTATGTATGAAATAAATTATAAAGGAGAATGAAAATATGACAGATAATAAACATAAAGATGGATGCGGTTGTGGTCACGATCATGAACATGAACATGAAGGCTGTGGATGCGGACATGATCATGATGAAATGGAAATGATGACTTTAACTTTAGATGATGGTACTGATATGGAATGCCAAGTTTTAGGAGTGTTTGGGGTAGAAGATAAAGAATACATAGCTCTTCTTCCATTAGACGAAGAAAGTGTTTTACTATATGAATATTATGAGTCAGAAGAAGGAGTAGAACTACAAAACATTGAAGATGACAGCGAGTATGACCTTGTTGTAGAAGCCTTCTATGAATTATTCGGTGATGACGAAGAAGATTATGATGAAGATGAGGATGAAGAATAGGATATACTAAAACACA
>CAYYDM010000008.1:0-43440 GCA_964470635.1 uncultured Clostridia bacterium
AGCGCTGATGGTACTTGGTGGGAGACCGCCTGGGAGAGTAGGACGTCGCTGGATTAATTTATTTTAGACCTAAATTTAGAGATTAGGTCTTTTTTATTTTCCACTATATTCTCGCAGTCTCGAAACACAAATTTATTTGCTCGCTGTCGCTCACATAAATTTGGTTCTCGTTGCGTTTGACCTACCAGCAATTTTCTGACAAAAGCTTTCAGAAAATCGGGTTAGGTCATAAAGGACGTCGCTGGATTTTTTATTTTTTGAAAATTTTCCCCTTACACCATATAATACTAGTTGATTTAAAAAATATATGTATTATAATTTAAGAAAAAAAGCAATACAATTAAACAGGACAATTATTTTATACAAGGGGGGTATAAAGATGAATGGTCTTGACCTGTTTTCTACTGGTATGTCATTTGATGAATTTGTAAATACTGATACAAGCACCTATAAAGAAAAGACTTTAGAGGTCCTTAATTTCATTAGCTTTGAAGAAGAATACATAGAAAGAATCAAATCTATTGAAAGGATTATAAATATACTTGTATGTGCCGAGATGTGGTGTCCTGATTGTATGATAAATGTACCCGTATTAGAAAAAATAAAAGAGCATAATCCAAATATTAAAATTTCTATAGTTAAAAAAGAAGGAAATGAAGCTTTTTTCGGCAAATATACACATAATGGAGTAGTAAAAATACCTACATTTGTTTTTTATGATGAAAATTTTAAAGAGCTAGGCAGTTTTGTTGAACATCCCAAAAAAGTAACAGAAATAATATCAAAGGGAAACCAACCCAACATAATAGTAGCCATGAGAAAATATAGAAAAGGCGAATATGCGAATGAAACTTTAAAGGATATTCTTGAAATAATTTAAAGGAGCAAGGAGGAAATGCTCCTTTTTATATTGTTACTTTAGTCCTATTATTTTTTATTATAATAAATCGTCAATTTTGGTGAAATTATTGGAAAAATTTTAGTTATGTCCATATTTCTTAATATAATTAAGTTTTACTGACTTTGACACTTAAAACCTGTAATGATACAATATATAGTACATAAAGATGAATATTAATACTAAATGTAGTTTACGGAGGTGTCTTAATGCAATTAAGCGAAAATGCAATTAAGGTTTTGGAAAGACGTTATTTAACTAAAGACATGGAGGGTAAAGTAATAGAATCTCCTGAGGATATGTTTAAAAGAGTAGCAAAACATATTGCGCAGGCAGATAAAATATATGACAAAAAGGCAGACATTGAAAAGATCGAAAAAGCTTTTTTTGACATGATGGCTAATCTAGAGTTCATGCCAAACTCACCAACCCTTATGAATGCAGGTAGAGAACTAGGCCAACTATCAGCATGCTTTGTACTGCCTATTGAAGACTCTATGGAAGGCATATTTGATGCAATAAAAAATGCAGCATTAATACATAAAAGTGGTGGCGGAACTGGATTTAGCTTTACAAGACTAAGAGCTAGAGGTGCTTCAGTTAAATCTACAGGGGGAGTAGCTTCAGGTCCAATTAGCTTTATGAAAGTCTTTAATGCGGCAACTGAGGCTGTAAAACAAGGTGGAACACGAAGAGGAGCAAATATGGGAATCCTTAGAGTAGACCATCCAGACATAATGGAATTTATTAAATGTAAAGAAGACACCAACGAAATTACGAATTTTAATATAAGTGTAGGATTAACTGAAAAGTTTATGGAAGCTGTAGAAAACGGTGAAAACTATGACTTGGTAGATCCACATACAAAGCAACCAGTTGGGTCACTTAATGCAAGAGACGTATTTAATAATATTGTAAGTATGGCTTGGAATAATGGAGAGCCTGGAATAGTATTCCTAGACAGAATTAATAAAGCTAATCCAACACCTAAATTAGGCGAAATGGAAAGCACAAATCCTGGTGGAGAGCAACCATTGCTTCCTTATGAGTCATGTAATTTAGGTTCGATTAATCTAGTTAAAATGATAAAGAAAAATGGCTCAAAGTACGAATTAGATTACGAAAAGCTTGGAAACACTGTGGATAAAGCAGTACATTTCTTAGATAATGTAATAGATATGAACAAATATCCATTAGAAGAAATAGATAAAATGACGAAGTCAACTAGAAAAATAGGCTTAGGCTTAATGGGCTTTGCAGATTTATTATTCTATCTTGGATTACCATATAATTCAGATGAAGCAGTAGCTTTAGCAGAAGAAGTCATGGGCTTCATAGACGAAAGATCAAAGAAGAAGTCTGCTGAATTAGCTGTAGTAAGAGGAACTTTTCCAGCATATGAAGGAAGCATATATGAGGAAAAGGGATTAAAACTAAGAAACTCTACTACTACAACTATTGCACCAACTGGAACTATAAGTATCATAGCAGGTGCTAGCAGTGGTATAGAACCACTATTTGCTATATCATTTGTACGTAATGTAATGGATAATGATAAGCTTTTAGAAGTGCATCCATATTTCGAAGAAGTTGCAAAAGAAAGAGGATTCTATTCAAAGGAATTGATGGAAAGAATAGCTACAGAAGGTACATTAGAGCATATAGATGAAATTCCAGAAGATATAAAAAGAGTTTTTGTAACAGCACATGATATCTCACCTATATGGCATATAAAGATGCAGGCTGCATTCCAAAACCATGTTGACAATGCCGTATCTAAAACAGTGAACTTTACACATGAAGCAACTAAAGAAGATGTAGAAGAGGTATATACTTTAGCATATAAGCTTGGTTGTAAGGGTGTAACTATTTATAGAGATGGTAGTAGACAAGACCAAGTACTAAGTACAGCAAAGAAAGAAGAGCCAAAGCAAAGTACAGAACAGGATGCTACTAATAATGCAATAAAACCTAGACTTAGACCTGCAATAACTCAAGGAATGACAGAAAAAGTTAGAATAGGCTGTGGTAATCTCTATATAACTGTCAACTATGATGAAAATGGAATATGCGAAGTATTTACTAATGTAGGTAGAGCAGGAGGATGCCCAAGCCAAAGTGAAGCAACAAGTAGATTAGTCTCAATAGCACTTAGATCAGGAATGGATGTTAAATCAGTAGTTGAACAATTAAAAGGCATCAGATGTCATTCAACCTTACGCCAAAGGGGTACCAATAAAGATATCAAGGTTCTTTCATGCCCTGATGCTATAGGTAAAGCTCTTGAAAGAGTTATGAATACCTATGTAGATGAAGAAAATCCAACTGTAAATGATATTGCAATGGAGATAGAAAGAGAGACAAAAAATATTTCAGATTCATGCTGTTGCGTGCCTGATAATGAATTAGCAGATAATGAAATTTCAGTAAGCCTAGAAATGAAACCTCAATCAAAAGGAAACGCATGTCCAGAATGCGGCAACGGACTAGAGCACGAAGGTGGATGTGTAATCTGCCGTAGCTGTGGGTTTTCTAAGTGCGGTTAGAAATTGTAGTGAAATAGATTAGGGAAAAATCAATTTTACAATTGAATATATAGAATACAAACAACGCATATTAAAAATTAAATTCTTAATAATAAATATTTTATAAGCCATCTAGAGAATATATAACTAATTTATAATCCTAGATGGCTTTTTTATTTAAATAAAATCAGATCGTTTTTTTACTATGAAGAAAAAGTAGGAGATGTAAAATTAGATTTGTTATTTAGGGGGATTAATAAAAGTGAAAGAGAAAAGTCAGGTATTATTACTAATCATAGTGATTGTGTCTTTATTAGCATTTGTTTTTCAACTTCAACAATCACATATAGTTAAAACACAGCTAGTGAATTATTATGGAAAGAATATTCAAACTCTTGAAATGGAAATTGACAATATGCTCAATTATATTAATAAAGAAAAATATTCTAAAGAAGGACTAATAAGATATGCTGGTCAATGTGATGTTAGCATTGCTATGGCAAATAACATATATTTACCCATGGGAAATTATTATTCTAGGCTATCTAATAATCTAATTGATTTATCTAAAGTATTAGAAGATGATAGTAAGGTAAAAGAAAAACAAAAGGCAGTAGAAGAAATAAAAGTTAACCTTAATATACTTAAATCCACATATAATCTAATTAATGAAGAACTAAACCGCGATTGTGATTTTAACGATTTTATACACAAATACAAGACATTCAATTCTACAGATTTTAGGTGGAAAATAGCCAATTACTTAAGAGAAAAGGAATATGATGTTTATAATGATCAATAGAAACCAAGGGGACTGGGTTGTTGCTTTATATTCATTTGTAAGATTTTATAATTAAATGGAGGGTTAAAATGAATAAATCTCTAGTTTTAGATTAACTCTAATTGTTTTATATTTACTTCCTATCATTCTAGTATTAATTTTTACAGAAAATATTAATTACTTTATCAAAACCATAGGTATAATGACAGTTTTAACTGGTATTTTTATAAAATTTAAGGCTAACCTTGTATTCAGTAATACGAATAATATTAATATAAAACATTCCCATATCTTCTTAATTCTATCGGGCCTTTTTTGTTACTTATATAATTAAATAAGCATATTGGAAAGGGATTGGCACCTAAGGGGAAGCAAGGGACGGCAGGCTGTGAAAAAACTGATAAAATTTCCATTGACTTTCTTGAAAGTGGAACTATTTATTCAAAGAACTACTGATTTTTTATATTTAATCCCAAAACAAAGTCATTTTAGACCAGAAAGTGGGACTGGTATACATATCCAATTGAATTTTCACACAGTCTGCCGTCCCTGATCATACCTCAAATGCTTGGATTTTATAAGCTAGGCTTTCCTTGCTTAATTCTCTGGTGTTTTGACATAAAACAATAGAAAGATGAGCTAATGGAATTTCGCTTTGATTTACATCATCTATTTTTAAAAGAATCTCAGTAGGTCTTAAGTTTGCTTCTATATTGTCTAGTTATCAAAGTTCTATTATTACCAATTAATCTTACTACTTCAATAGTAGGAGAATTCTTGACTAAATCTGTTTAAAAGAATTGAATTTTAATTAGTTTTTTTATTAAACTTAATAAGTTCATTTAATATTTTTATTAAAATTATAAATGTTGATATTTTTAGAATAATTGCAAGATAACTTATTAAAGTCAATCTAATTGGGACTGGGGTATCAACAATAACATCAATAACATTTGAACTCATTATAATCACCTCGTTTTCGAAAACTGTTATAATTTCAACAATGTATAGTTTTAAAAGGAGTTTCCCATATTGTTAATAAACCATCTACAAGCATTTCAACAGTAAGAGAACCTCTACCATCTACATAAAGTGCTCCATTTTTCGCATATCCATCAACATTAGGTCTTTTTAAACCGGTCACAGCAGTAAATCCAGATTAGTATAATTCTCCTTCATTAAATGTATTAATTTGATGGAATGTACCGCCACTACTATAATAATCAAACCATACTTGCTTAATAAGATCGCAAGGGTAACCAATAAGGTTATATGTTACACGTATAGTTCGTTCATGAACATTATTAATTGTTATGTCGTGCTCATCATTAGTTGCTATGTCATTAATTTCAACTGTTGTCTTTATTTCTTCATTTTTAAGATTGTTCAACTTTTCTACAAACTCTTCAAATTCTTCAACAGTATCAAATTTTATGACATCTTCAGGAATTTTTCAACATCTTCAATAACTTTCATATTATTATCTTTGATAATTTGCATTATCTTTTGAGTTTTTGAGTCTACCTCTTCTGCATTACTTACAGGAGATATGAATATCCCGCTTAACAAAATAATACTAGCTAAAATAAAACTACTAACTTTTTAAATTTTGTACATAATACCACTCCTTTTTTGAATTTTTTATGATTAATTGACATTAGATGTTCTAATCTAGCTTATTAAGCTTAATAGCACATAAATCAAATAATTTGGTAAATGCATTTACTATTATCTTGCATTAATCATACCATTTATATGTAATATTGTCAAACTATTGTCAAAATTTATTTTCAGCCAATTTTCAACATTTTTTTACTATAAATAAAGGTTATATTTTAATTTAGTCGAATATTTTAAATAGATTTAAACTGTGCACTAAAGAAGTTGGAAATACTATGTATTATGTTAAAATTATATCTCCGAGGAATACTATGTATAAGCTGGTGAATGAAAAGTTAATAAAGGGCATTGGTATTTTGATTATACTTATTGTTATGTTTAGCTTTATTACTTTGGGCCATTTAATTTATACTAGAATAGTTAAAATTGATATAAAAATTAAATAGTAAATACCATATAAAAACTGAACGAATCATATTAGTAAGAATATAGATATAATTGAAAATAATGAGGGAAAGAAAATGGCATTCTTAATGGGATGCGATCATAGAGCATTTGTGATAAAAGCAATTAGGAATACCTATAACAAAAAAGTTGAAATCCTAAGTGATGCAGTAGGGATGGTTTGGTCTGACCCCATTTTAGTGTACAGTTTGGGGACGGTTAATTTAATATTTTTTTACAGTATTAAATGCTTTTGTCTGTAATCACTAGGGGGCATGCCCCCTAGTGATTTTCGAGGCCTATGATTTGTGTAATAGTCCATATACTCTTCTGTAATTTGTTTTACATCATTTATATTTTTAATTTTTTTGTTCATTATATGTATATCTTCACCTTTATAGTGACTAAAAAAACACTCAGCTTTAGCGTTGTCCCAGTAGTTACCTTTTCTTGACATGCTTTGTCTAACTTCAAGTTTTTGTAATAAGCCTATGTAATCATTATTGGTATAGTGAACCCCTTGGTCACTATGAATAATACTGCCCTTAAGGTTATACTTCTTAGAAAGCTCTTTAATAGCGTCTAATCTTAAGTTTTTATCCTGAAGATCATTTAAATTCCATACTACGGGCTCGTTATTAAATAAATCTATTATAGTGCAAAGATATATCGTTTTATGTTGCGTAGGTATATAAGTTATATCTGTTACAAATTTTTCACCTAGTTTAGATGCTTTAAAATCTCTATTTAGGATATTTTCTTTAATAATTTTTATCTCAGGTTTTATAAATTTTTTCTTTCTCACAATTGATTGTATATTATTTTCCTGCATAATTCTTTGTATTTTTTTATGATTAACAGTAAGATTATATTTGATCCTTAGTATAAATTTTATTGTTCTATATCCTGATCTTTTATTTGATTTATTATATATGTTAATGATTATTTTATCAATTTCAGTATCACTTTTAATGACTTGTTTTTATATTTGTAGTAAGCTGATCTACTTAGACCGGCTATTTCTCACAATAGCCAGATAGCGTATTCTAATTTCTCATAATATGCTATTCTAGCCTTTAAAATCTGGATTTCTTCTTCGTATTGTTTTTCCCTTGGAGTTCTTGCATCTTCACGAGCAATTGGCTCCTGTGATCTTCCCACACTTTTATTAGGTTTAGTTGCATCAGGAGGAAGTAGGCCTTTTTTCTTTAGCTGTTCTTCCCATTTATTTATATAGTTCTTAGATGGTAAACCGTATTTTGATGCTATTAATCTAACACCAAGAGAACTATTATAATAATCGTTGATTACGGATAATTTAAATTCCTCAGAATACTTCTTTTTCACTGACATAACCTCCCCAAATTAAGTATAGCCAAGCGTCCCTATTTTGTATACTTTTTGGGGGTCAGACCAGTTCTTACTGCACAAGATGATTTAGAAATAGAACTAGAGGAAAAGGCTTTGAGAATCATAAATAAAACTTGCTAGTAATATGATACTATAGAATTTAATGAGTTAAACAATAGAAAAGATGTTTTAAAAAATGCTGTTATTGAACTATTAGCAAAGAGGTATTTATCTTATATAAGAATAGCTGAAGAAGCAACAAGCAATGTAACAATGCAAGAAGAGATAATAAAAAGATCTTTGAAAGAATTAGGAGAAATGGACTTTAATGAAACAGCGCCTGAAATAGCTTTTAGGATGCATCAACATGCTAAGAATATTACTGGTATTAATGACCCATATGTGAGATTGAAGGAACAGTACAATGAAATTGCTAAAGAGATTTATGAGAGAATTATTGATGAAAAGTGGTTAGATAAGGCAGAAGATCGTTTTGATATGGCTTGCAGGCTCGCTATTTCAGGAAATATTATAGATTTCTCAGTTGGACTAAAACTAGAGCATTCAGATATTGTTAAGTCGGTTGAGGACAGTATCAAACATGATATTTTTGGCACCGGAACAGCTGCTCTACGAGAAGCAGTAGAGAAGTCAAAGAACATTATGTATATTGTTGATAATTCTGGTGAAACCATATTTGATAAATTTCTATTGGAGAATCTTCCAGAAAACAAAGTTACTTATGTGGCAAAGGGAGGTCCAATAGTTAATGATGCAACTATGCAAGACGCAATAAGTACGGGTGTAGTAGATTTAGTAAAAGTTATTGACAATGGACATTCTGCGCAAAGAACGATATTAAAAGATTGCTCAAGTACATTTGGGAGCGAATTTAGTAAAGCAGACCTTATTATAAGTAAAGGGCAAGCAAACTTTGAAACATTGAGTGATATTAAAGATAAGACTATATTCTATCTATTGCGAGCAAAATGCAGTTCAGTTGCTTCTGCTATCGGGTGTAATCGAATGGACTATGTGCTTACAAATTTACAACAATAAATTTCTTAATTAGATGATTTAGAAACATGGTAATCTGTATATTTTTGTGAACTTGATGGACCTAGAAGTAGACAAGTATTTATTAAAGTGATATCATATTAAATTTATTTTCAGACATAGAGAATATGATGCAAAAAAGAGTTTTAGGAACCAACCACCTAAAACTCTTTTCTTTTACTTAGTCCACTATTAATATATACAAAATGATAATAATTAAATATAATAAAGCTAGAGTTATAATAAACACAGATTAAGCACTACAACTTAACGAGGAGGTTACTTATGTCAAAACAACTAAAAGCAGATATAGCACTATTACTCATAACTGTAGGATGGGGAGCCTCTTTTTTAATAACAAAAAGCTCATTATCTGAACTAAGTACCTTTAATTTTCTAGCTATTAGATTTTCTGTAGCATTTATTTTGTCTTTAATTATTTTCTTTAAGCAAATAATTAATATAGATAAAAAGACTTTTAAACATGGGATAGTTTTGGGGATTGTAGTATATGCTACTTATGCACTTCAAACAATAGGACTTAACTATACTACAGCTTCGAAGTCAGCATTTATTACAGGTTTTAATGTAATACTAGTTCCAATATTTTCAACAATACTTACGAAAAAAGTTCCTGACAAAAAAGTGTTTTTTAGTGTATTCATAGCATTTATAGGATTGGGATTGCTGACATTAAATAAAAACGTATCAGGAATAAATATTGGTGATATATATACTTTTATATGCGCTATAATGTGTGCAATTCATATACTACTTATAGGAAAGTATACAAAAGAATGTGAGTCTATTTCACTTGCGGTTATTCAAATAGGAGTTTGTGCTGTACTAAGCTTAACAACATCCTTAGCTTTTGAGAATCCTATAGTTCCAACTAGTTATAGTATATGGATAAACATATTAATATTAAGTGTAGTTTGTACTTTAGGAGCTTTTATTGTTCAAAGTGTGGCACAAAAGTTTACAAGTCCTACACATACAGCATTAATATTTACAGCTGAGCCTGTGTTTGCAGCCATATTTGGGTACATTATATTAGGCGAAATGCTAAGTATTCAAGGCTTAATTGGTGCTATATTGATACTAATTGGAATGATAATAACTGAAATAGACTTTAAAGTAGTATTTAAGGAAATTGCATAAATAAAATCAGATAATATGGCGGTAGGGGGGCCCAATATGATTATTACAGAAAGATTAAAGCTTATTCCTTTAACTGCTGATGATCTTAAGCTTTGCATAGAAAACAAATCTAAAATGGAAAAGAAACTAGGATTAACTGTAACTGGAAAGCCTCTTAGTGAAATGATGAAGGGTATATATGAAATAAAGGTTGACTGTATGAGGAGAGATAGGGAAAACTATTTGTATTATACCTATTGGCAGATTGCGCCCATAGATAAGAATTATATAGTCGGCGAAATTGGGTTTAAAGATGCACCTAGTAGCTGTGGAGAAATTGAAGTAGGTTATGGCTTAGATGAAGAACATAGAGGGAATGGCTACATGACAGAGGCCTTAGTTTGGCTTACAAAATGGGCATTTAATCAGAATGGTATCAATGCAATAATAGCAGTAACCTTAAATAATAATATCCCTTCACATAAAGTTCTGACAAGAGCTGGTTTCAAAATACAGGGTTATGATAATAAATATTTTTACTGGAGAATAGAAAACTATAATAAATCAATTCATTGATAAACTAGGAGGTTTAAATATGGAGAGAAAAACTATAGCAGCAGAATTGCTGTCTTGGGTAAAGAGCATAGGAATTGCTTTTATTTTAGCTTTACTGATTAATGTATTTATTTTTGAAATGACTGGAGTAGATGGAAGCTCTATGTATCCTACATTAGAGCATGGAGATAGGTTACTTGCAATAAAAATCAATCAAGTGTTCAAAAAAGTTCCAAAACGTGGGACTATAGTAATAGTAGATGGCAATACTATGAGAGATAGAACCCTAATGGATGAAGTTAAAGACAGTGCAATAGTAAGTACTATTCTAAGAAGAAAAAACAGAGATTTGCTCATAAAAAGAGTCATTGGAATACCTGGAGATGTATTAGAGTTTAGAGATAATAGGTTGTATAGAAATGGAGAATTATTAGAGGAAGACTATATAGCCGAAGAAATGATTATGGAAAATGGGAGCATAGAAATTCCTAAAGATCATGTATTTGTTATGGGTGACAATAGAAATAACAGTAGGGATAGTAGGTCAATAGGGCCTATTCCTTTGAAAAATGTTAGAGCTCAAGTAATTATTAGGCTATTTCCTCTAAATAAGATTAAGACAATGTAACAAGCATATTGATTTATAACTTTAAAAATATTATAATCAAACTAAAGGTCAAATAAAGTCAAACTCGAACTACATTAGAGGTGATTAGTTTATGCAATACAAAGACTATTATGAGATATTAGGAGTATCAAAAAGCGCAACTAACAATGATATAAAGAAAGCTTATAAAAAGCTGGCTAAGCAATATCATCCTGATTTAAATCAAGGAGACAAATCTGCTGAGGAAAAATTTAAAGAAATAAATGAAGCCTATGAAGTTTTAGGAGATGAGGAAAAAAGAAAGAAATATGATACCTTTGGCCAAAGCTATGATTTTCGAAATGGGGCAGATTTTGACCCTTCCCAATATGGCTTTGGTAATGGTGGTTATCAATACTACTCCACAGGTGGAGCATCAGATTTTAGTGATTTCTTCAATATGTTCTTTGGTGGAAATCAGAGCAGTAAGGGCTTTGGATTTGATATAGGGAGCATGTTTTCCAATAAGAGAAATAAAAGCGTAAAAGGTGAAGACATAGAATCAGAGTTAGAAGTAGACTTGATAGAAGCCTATGAAGGAGCTAATAAAACTGTAAGTATAAATATTTTAGGTGAAACTAGGACTATTTCAGTAAAAATACCTGCAGGCATACTCCCAGGAAAGAAGATTAAGATAAGGGGCCAAGGCGGCAAAGGCTACAATAGCGGCCGAGATGGAGACTTGCTATTAAAGATTAAAATAAAAGATGAAAAAGATTTAAAATTAGATGGAATCAATATAATAAAAGAGCTGCTTTTATCTCCATGGGAGGCTGGTTTAGGCTGTGATGTAGTAGTAAAAGGCCTAAAAGACAAAGTAAGGATAAAAGTCCCAGAAGGTATCCAAACAGATGAAAAAATTAAGTTAAAAGGTTTAGGATACAAAGATATGGATGGAAACAAGGGTGATATGTACGTAAAGGTAAAGATAGTCAACCCTGCACATTTAACTAATGCAGAAAAAGAACTATATCAACAGCTTAAAGAAATTTCAACATTTAATCCAAGGGGATAGAAAAGTTTTCTATCCTTTTTTGTGTCAAAATGAAAATTATCAAAAATGTGTAATTTATGATAAAATAGTTTGTATATTGTATATAGGCATTTAGCTTAAAATAGATCAAGTGTAAGAGAGGTGTTCTAATGAATGAAGAAAGATACTCAACCATGTCCATTACTCAGATGTTAGATAAAGCTGTAGACTTGCATAAAAAAAATATAGGCATATCTGCCCTATATTTATTTGTTATGAGTATATTAATTGCAGTAGTAGGTTTTATATTTTCTTTTATAATTATTTTGCCTTTTAGTGTATTGATGACTAGAAGCGTTATTTTAGAATATGGAACCTTCGAGTCAGGGTACTTCATGTCAATGTTTGTGATTACTATCATAATAGCTTTAATATTTTATTCTCTAGAATCAATTAGGGAAAGCGGAATTATTATCGTAGGCTCCAATGGATTTTTAGGAAAAAGAGTAGATATATCTGATGCTATTATGGGCGCTTTTAAAAACATACTTAGGGTATTAAGCGTTGTAATATCAGGAATTATATTATTTTCACCTGTAATTTTAATATGCGGATGGATAATCGTATCTATTTTGTCTCAAAGTGGATATAGCTTAGGCGGAAAGTTTTTACCTATTACTGGAATTATACTAACATCAATAGTATTCATCATTGCCTTTGCATACTTTATGACAATTCATACCTTTTCTTTTCAAGCAGCAATCATTGAGAAAATCTACTTCTTCAAGGCATTGAAGAGAAGTAGAGAACTTGTGAAGGGTAGGTTTTGGAAGGTTCTTGGCTGTTTTCTATCAGCTTCTCTTTCTATAACATTCATCAATATTTCAATCTATGCTATATTTGCATTATTAGGCGGCATAATTTTCGCTATATTAAGCTCTGCAAATATCAACAGTGAAGTTCTGGCTATTCTTTTAATGATAGGAAATATTGTGAGAATACCATTACAGATGCTAATTTCTTATTTTGTGTCTCCTATAGGTGGAATTTTTTTAACTATTCTATACTATAACATGCGTTTTGAGAAAGAAGGCTATGATATAGAGCTTAATGTCCAAAGACTTAAAAGTCTTTAAAAGAGTGTGAAAGGGAGAAAGTTATGAACTTCATTTACAGTTTAAATGCTGTTATTTTAAAGAAAGAAGAATTTGATAAGATAGTGAATCAAGTACTTCAAAAACCAGAATATCGTCGATTAAGTACGGATTATATGGATATTACAGAGAGAATAAGAAACATGATATTGGGCTGGATAGAAGCTTGGATTGAAAAGCTTTTTAATGCAGGTGATAAGTTGAATACTCCTGCAATTGGGGTATCCAATGCTATAGTTGCTGTAGGGGCAGTGTTTCTTGTAATATTTATAATATTACTATTTTTATCTATGAGAAAAATTGTGGACAAAAATAAAAAAATTAAAACTATATATGGAGAAGAAATCAATTCTGCTACTACAGCAGAGGGATTAAGAGGCAAGGCTAAAGAATGTAAAAATAATGGCAACTATAGGGAAGCCATTAGGATTGGATTTATTTCTTTATTATTGAAAATGAATGAGAAAAATCTTTTATACCTAGATGAG
This sequence comes from uncultured Clostridia bacterium, assembly GCA_964470635.1. Classification (GTDB taxonomy): domain Bacteria; phylum Bacillota; class Clostridia; order Tissierellales; family Proteiniboraceae; genus Proteiniborus. Next base: position 13,631 of record CAYYDM010000008.1, read on the forward strand.
ACAAAAACCAACAGCGAAATGCTGGAAATACTTAAGAAAAATGGATTTGAATATATAAAACTTTTTCAAAGCTTGACATATCTATTTAATGAAGTATGGTTTGGTCACAAAAAAATCCATGAGGATGAGTATAGTCTATGGGAAGTAAAAATGGATGAGCTGTGGAATGGGGTGTTAAGTGTTGAAAACAAAAAATAGAAGATACTTAATTCTAATATTCATACTCTTTCCAGTATTTTTGTGGCTAAGCTTAACATTTACAAATGACAATGAAAAATCTCTAAAGCCTTATTCAGTCTTGAATAAAGGTAAAGCGGGAGTCAGCGTCATATATGAAGTATTTAAAGATTTAGGATATAATACTAATCTTATTCTTACAGAAGTTAATTCACAAAATATAGATAAAGTACAAATAGTTATTGAGCCTAACGAACCCTATAAGCTTAAAGTAGATGAAGATAGCATAAAAGCTTGGATTGAAAATGGTGGACTTCTTATATACTTAACTCCAAAATGGAAGAACTTAGAGTTAAATTATGGAGAAGAAGTAGATAGATATATTTTAGAGGAAAAAGAACAAGCCATAGCCTATTCTTTTCATAAAGGATTACTAGTAATAGGGGACCCACAGATTTTAAGTAATAAAACTCTAACTGATAATACGGACGGAGCGTATTGGCTATTGACACAGTTAGAAAACAGAAATATTAAAAACATTAGCTTTAACGAATATTATCATTATTTTGAAGGACAAGGGCCTTCCTTGTGGAGAGACATACCAAAGGGAATTAAGTTAGCTATATATCAAACAGTCTTATTAATTGCAATAATTATTTACTACTTTGGGAAGAGATTTGGAAAAATACTTCCCCTTTATGAAGAAGTTGAAAGAGTTGAAAATGAATATATATATTCAGCAGCATCCCTTTATAAAAGAGGAGAGTTGAGAGAAGATGTAATTGTAAATTTCTATAATGATTTTTTATCCTCTTTTGAAGATAGTATTGGATATTACAATATGAATAGGAACCAAAATTGGGTTGAAATATGGGAAAATGAAAATCTACCAGATACTAATGAAGCAAAAAAATTAAATGACTTTATTGATGCTATGGAAAATGGCCAAAAAATAAGTTCGAAGGAGATGCTTCAAGCCATAACTACAATTGAGCATTTGAAAAAAATTCTTGATAAAAGGAGAGAAGTTCATTGGAGAGAACTGAAAAGGGATACACAAAACATATAGTAGATAAGATTAAGAACGAAATAGAAAAGGTAATAGTTGAGCAAGAAGAAATGCTGAAATTTTGTATGGTAGGACTTTTATGTGGTGGCCACGTACTTTTAGAAGGGGTACCTGGTCTTGCAAAAACCCTGATGGTTAGGACATTAGCTAAGACAATGGATGTAGACTTCAAAAGAATTCAATTTACGCCAGACTTAATGCCTTCCGATGTTACAGGAACTAAAATATTTAATATGCAAACTAGAGAATTTGAATTGAAAAAAGGACCTATTTTCACTAATTTCCTATTGGCTGATGAAATCAATCGTACTCCTCCAAAGACACAGGCAGGTCTATTAGAAGCTATGGAGGAGCAGGCAGTGACAATTGATGGTGAAAATATTCATCTTCCATCACCATATATGGTATTTGCAACACAAAACCCTATAGAATATGAGGGTACATATCCTCTTCCAGAAGCACTTATGGATAGATTTTTAATGAAAGTTATAATCGAATATCCATCTGCACAAGCAGAAAAAGAAGTTCTACAAAGATATCATAAAGGATTTAATAGTATTGATTTAGATAGTTCAGGAATAGAGGCAGTATGCAACAGTGAAGATATTCTAAGATGCAGAAAAGAAATTGAAGAAGTTCAAGTAGATAGCAGCCTTTTCGATTATATAATACAAATCGTCAGAGAAACTAGAAACTATTCTTCAATCGAAGTAGGCAGCAGCCCAAGAGGTTCCATTGCATTACTACAATCTGCAAAAGCCTATGCTGTTATAAGTGGAAGAGACTACGTAATACCTGAAGACATAAAGACAGTAGCATTTCCTGTGCTAAGACACCGTATTTCCTTAAAACCCGAACTGATTATCGAGGGAATAAAAGAAGATAAAGTAATTGAGAATATTTTAATGCAGATAAAGGTGCCGAGGTAGGGTGTGTATTTTTTAAAAATCCCGCATGCATGGCAGAAAGGAAGGTGAATTTATGACTATTACAAAACGTTTCATATTTCTTATAGGGATTGGAATCATATTAACTTTTATAGCCTATTTCTTTGGCTTAGCTCTAACTACATTTATTTTATACAATATAGCATGCTTTTCCCTATTAGCCATTGACTATATAATATCACCTTCTCCTGACGCATTTGAAATAGAGAGACTAGACGGTGAAAAATTGTCCTTGTTTGAAAATGAAAAGATAAGTATAGGCATATATAACAAAAGCGATAAAAAAATATATGTAGAAATAAAAGATGAAGTACCTGATTTTCATTTTGACATTCACAAGACACCAGAAAGCAAATATATAGCTCCACATGAAAAAGAAATATTTGAATATGAGATTATACCTAAAAAAAGAGGAGCATTTACATTTGGTAAATTGCATATAAGATATGACGGAAATCTTAAGCTGTGTAGAAAACAGTTCAGTTCAAACTTGGAGAAAGAATATAAAGTCTACCCGAATCTTAAGGATCTAAGAAAGCACAAATTGGCAGCCTATAATAGTTTAGTACACAAAGATGGAAGAAAAGTAATGAAAATTATAGGAAAAGGGACAGAATTCGAAAGTCTTAGAGAATACGTTTCTGGTGACGAATATAGGAAAATCAATTGGAGTGCTACTGCAAGAGAAAATAAGCCCATAGTAAATCAATACGAGCCTGAAAAAAATCAGCATGTGTACGTGATGATAGATACTGGAAGACCTATGAGCTATTCCATAAGGGGACATAGTAAACTTGATATTGCAATTAATACAGGACTTGTTCTCTGCGATATAGTAAATCAAAACGGTGACCAGTCAGGATTAATGGCATTTAACACAGAAATATATGCATTTATACCGCCAGGAAAGGGAAGTGGCCATAGAAATAGGCTTATGGAGGCACTTTACCATATAGAGCATAGCAAAGCTACATCAAACTATGAAGAATCATTTTATTTTTTCAAAGGAAAAGAAAGACGTAGGAGCCTAATTTGTTTATTTACTGATTTTGATACCATAGAAGAAGCTGAAGACATGATTAGAGTCCTTCCTGCAATATCAAAAAACAATATAATTATAGTAGTATTAATAAAAGATGAAAAACTTGAAAACATGGCATCAATGCCAGTGAAAAAAGAAGAAGACGCATATATTAAATCTGTTGCCATTGAAATGCTTAATGACAGAAAAAAATTAATAAGTAAACTCAACACAAAAGGAATAATGTGTATGGAGTGTGAACCTGAAAAGATTACATCTGATGTAATAAATAAGTATATATACGTAAAAAATCGGATGCATCTTTAAACATCCGATTTTACATATGGTATTGCAAAATATGCAATTATCATTATTAAAGTAAGCCCTGCGAATATTAGTTTATATATGGGCGGAATATTAATAGGAGTAAAGAAACCTTCAATAATACCAGCAATTATAAGAAAGACTATTACACCCAGCATTAGGCTTATAGCTTCCTTTGCACCTTTTATAATGGAATGTTTCCTAGAATATTCTCCTGGTATTAAAATAGAACGTGCTAACATTATCCCTGCACCTCCAGCTATAAAAATTGCTGTAAGTTCTAATATTCCATGAGGAAGTATCAAGGACCAAAATGCTACAGGGTTGCCAAAATGGTACACTAAGCCTGTAAGAGCACCTAGCATTGCACCATTGAAGAAAAGAATATAAAAGGTTCCAATTCCTAATGTAATACCAAATACAAAGGCCTTAAAGGCTACAGAAATATTATTTGTCATTATGAAGCTTGACATAACTGGGTAATCCCACTGTTTAGAAGTATCCATATCCCAGTTAATATTTTCAATCATTTGTTGAGGCATGAAATAGGTTGCATTTTGCGAATCAATAGCTACTAGCAACCAACTAAGGATAAATCCTAGCAGAAAAACTCCTGTAGCAGCTAGTATATAATTTTTATATTTCTTAATATTATTAGGCAAATCAAAACTAAAGAAGCTACCTATTTCAGAGAAATCATACTTTTTGACTGAATAAATATGGTTATGCGAATTAGCCACCAATGAATTAAGATATGGGATGACCTCGCTACCTGAAAAATGAGTTCTAGCATAGGCTAATTGATGGCTTGATTGACGAAAAAGGTATAGATAATGTTTAAGTTGCTTAGAATCAAGTTGTTTGATACCTTTTTTATCTATTGATTCAGTAAGGTTTTTTAATTCTGTCCATGATGGAGCATTTTTCTCAATAAATTGATTAACATTCAATACTTTTCACCTCTAAAGATATTGTATCAGATAAAAGGAAATACAAAAAGGAGTGAAATAATGAAAACCATCAAAATTACAACACCAGAAAATATAGAAGTGGAATATACCCTTGCTGCCTTAGGTTCACGTACTGCTGCAGCAGCTGTAGACACATTAATTCAACTTGCCCTCATGGGAATTATACTACTTGTAATACTACTTTTAGGCTTAACGCCAGCAGAACTTTACGATAAATATAAAAGCTGGGCAGTAGCAGTATCTTTACTTTTAATATTCATTATTAATTATGGATATTTCATTATCTTTGAAATGACTATGAATGGAAAGACACCAGGTAAAAAGATATTCGGCTTACGTACCATAAGGACCAATGGGCAGCCCATAGCATTTAAACATTCTGTCATAAGAAATCTATTTCGAGTTATTGTAGACGTTTATGGAGTAGGCGTAATACTAATATTTTTTACAAATAACCATAAGAGACTAGGAGATTATCTTGCATCTACCATGGTAGTTGTAGAGGAAAAAAGAGAAACCTTATATAATATTAAACTTGAAAACGAAAAAACAAATTATAAATATTCACTAACTGGAGAGGAATATGAACTTTTAAGAGAATACTTTAAGAGAAAAGACTCCTTAGGAGATAAGATTATGGATATAGAAAAGGATTTATGCCAGTATTTCATAGAGAAATATAAAATTGAATGGTCTGGATACAACTACAATATGTTGTTAGTTGAATTGCTTAATGGAATAGTGTAAGGGGGGAAATCTTATGGATAAAGAGCCAATTATAACAATAAAAGATTTAAGAATGAATTATGGCGGTGGAGAAGATATTTTGAAGGGTATAAACCTAGACATTTATCCAGGACAGATAATAGGATATATTGGCCCTAATGGAGCAGGAAAAAGCACAACAGTTAAAATATTATTAGGAATAATAAACCAGTATAGAGGAGAAGTAAAGATATTCGGCAAGAACATATTAGAAGATAGAGTAGAATATAAAAGAAGAATTGGTTATATTCCTGAAACAGCAGAAATATATGAAAACCTAACTGCACACGAATATCTGACTTTTTTAGGCGAAATCTACGACATGGACAGTGAAAAGGCAAATGAAAAAGCAAAGAAGCTTATGTCCTTGTTTGGAATAGAAGAGCATTACTATTCTAGAATATCATCATATTCAAAGGGAATGAAGCAAAAGCTCCTAATAGTGGCTAGCTTAATTCACAATCCAGACATATTGTTCTTAGATGAGCCATTATCTGGACTTGATGCTAATAGTGTTATGATTTTCAAAGAAATCTTGGCCTTATTAGCTGAACAAGGAAAGACAATCTTCTATTCATCTCATATTATGGAAATAGTAGAAAAGATAAGCCATAGAATACTCTTAATAAATAATGGGCAAATAGTTGCTGATGGTACTTTTGAAGAACTAAAAGAGCAAAGCAAAGAAGGTTCACTAGAACAGATTTTTAATCAGCTTACAGGTTTTACTAAACACAAAGAAATAGCAGACGAATTTGTATCTCTATTGCAGGAGGTATAAAAATGAGTGATTTTAAATCTTTAAAGATTCTTGATAAATTTAGGACCTTATTTGAAAAAATAGGGGTAAATTACAAAGTCATGAGGGCCATATTAGAAATTAAGCTGACTATGGACGGAAGAAGAATACCTGCAGCATTAGGTAACTATGAAAATAAGGGTAAAGATGACAACCTATTCAAAAAATCTTTAATTTCTTATGGAATAATGGGCTTATTTATTATGACCTTTGTAATTATTCCTATTCCAATATATGCTGGTATGAGCATAAGCTTTGGAATGCTTATGTTTTTGCTCTTGACAACTATGATATCAGATTTTTCGGCAGTATTATTAGATGTAAAAAGCAAAAACATCCTTTTATCAAGACCTATAGATGAAAAAACCTATAATATGTCAAAAATAGTTCATATATTCATATATATGTTTACGTTGACCATAGTAATGGCAGGACCTTCTTTAATAGCTGGCACTATAAGACATGGTATACTATTTTTCCCTATTTATTTCATTGAGCTAATACTTATTTCAGGCTTTATTATCTTTTTAACATCACTACTATACAGCCTAATTCTAAAATATTTTGATGGGGAAAAGTTAAAGGACATTATTAATTATTTTCAAATAGTTCTTTCCGTAGTAATGATTGTAGGATATCAATTAATAGGAAGAATGTTTAACTTTATCGATTTAAAAGTCGTTGCAAATCCTAAGTGGTGGAATTTTCTGTTGCCTCCTGCATGGTTTGCAGCACCATATGAAGTACTTATAAATGGGAATTATAATAGTTGGTATGTATATTTAAGTTTAGCTGCATTAATAATACCTATATTATCCTTGTTTATCCATACACAAATAGTAATGCCTAATTTTGAAAACAATCTTCTAAAGCTAAACAGTAGTAGCGAAAAGGGTAGTAACTCAGCAGAAAGAAAACAAAAATTTCATAAAAAAATTGCTGGCTTTTTCTGCTATAATAAAACAGAAAAAATATTTTTTAGATTTTCGCAAAATTTGTTGTCAAATGAAAGAAAGCTTAAGCTTAAAATATATCCATCATTGGCCTTTGCTGCTGTTCTTCCTTTTTTGACTATGCTAAATTATATTAGAAGAGGTACTACATTTACAGAAATACTCTCTTCATTAGGTCAAGGCAAAGCATATCTTGGTATATATTTAAGCATACTCATGTTAAGTACTACAGTTGCGTATATAGAATTAAGTGAAAATTATAAAGGAGCTTGGATATATAAAGTCTTACCTATAGAGTCTCCAGAATATATCTATAAAGGTGCCGTAAAAGGATATATATTCAAATATTGTATAGGTATTTTAACATTTGTCAGTTTAATATTTCTAATTATATCTAAATTTAGTATAATACTTGATGTAGTACTTATGTTTATTAATATGATGCTTATAACGGCAATTATTTTTAAAAGTAGAGAAAAAAGACTTCCTTTTAGCGAAGATGCTGGTAAAATAGAAAAACAGGGAGCAGGCTCTTTCCTTTTAATTATATTAATTTTGGGAGTAACTGCTGGGCTTCATTTGCTCACGAGAATGAACTTTATTTTATTTGTAGCATATATAGTGGTGGCTTTTGTAGCAACATTATTTATGTGGAGGAAAGCATTTAAAATTAATTGGGACACATTAAATTAACTTAAACTTAACCTTAAATTGAGGTGATAAAATGAGTAGAATAGCAGGGAAAGGCTGTGAGACAGTAGTACCGTCTTCAGACAGAAAACCATTAGATGAAATAGAGAGAAGTATTATAAAAAAATACAGAAAGCAAATCTGGTCAAAATTTATTAAGGCCATAAAAGATTATGAGTTAGTAAATGAAGGAGATAGAGTTGCAGTAGCCATTTCAGGAGGCAAGGATAGTCTACTGATGGCAAAGTTATTTCAGGAGCTTCACAGACATGGGCATGTTCCTTTTGAAGTTGAGTTTATAGCCATGGACCCTGGATATCATCCTGATATTAAAGAACTTTTAATAGAAAACTGTAAGTATTTAGAGATACCAGTTCACATTTTTGAATCCGGTATTTTTGAAATAGCTGATAAAATGGCAAAGGACTATCCTTGCTATATGTGTGCAAGAATGAGAAGAGGGGCCCTCTATAACAAAACTAAAGAATTAGGATGCAACAAACTAGCACTTGGACATCATTTCAATGATGTTATAGAAACAACATTGCTAAATGTATTATATTCAGGTAACTTTAAGACAATGCTTCCAAAGCTTAAAGCAGCTAACTTTGAAGGCATAGAGCTTATTAGACCATTATATTATATTGAGGAAGTCAGTATTAAACGCTTTATTGAATACAGTGGCATTTGGCCATTAAATTGTGCATGTATGGTAGCTGCCGAAAAAATAGGAAATAAAAGATATGAGATAAAAGATTTAATAGAAGAGCTGAAAAAGAACTTTGAAAATGTAGATAGATCAATATTTAAAGCAGCACAAAATGTTAACATGGATTCCATATTAGGATGGGAAAAAGATGGAGAAAAGTATTCATATTTAGACTTTTATGAGTAATCAAATAAATATTGAGGGGGAATATTTTGTGGACAAAAATGCAATGTTTGTTGTTGATGAGAGAGTAAAAAGAACTATTGAAAACTTACAGAAAAACAACATGAATGGTTATTATGTTCAAACAGAAGAGGAAGCTCTTAAAAAATTAGAAGAGCTAATATCAGAAGGGGATACTGTATCTGTTGGAGGTTCAATGACACTTTTTGAAACAGGAATTATGAATTTACTTAGAAATGGCAAATACAATTTACTTGACAGACATAAAGAAGGTCTAACTCCTGTGGATATGAAGGAAATATTTAGAAGAAGCTTTTTTGCCGATGCATATATTACAAGCAGCAATGCAATTACTGAAAAAGGGGAACTATATAATGTAGATGGTACTGGCAATAGAGTTGCGGCTATGTTGTATGGACCAGATAAGGTAATAATCATAGTAGGTAGAAATAAGCTAGTAAAAGACTTAGATCAAGCTATTTTAAGAGTTAAAGAAACAGCTGCTCCTGCAAATAGCGTAAGACTTAATAGAGATACTCCTTGTACTAAAGTAGGATATTGTATGGATTGTAAGCAAGAAGGCAGAATATGCAACGAATATACTGTAATAAAACGACAAGGAAATAAAGATAGAATTCATGTAATCATAGTAAATAAAGAATTAGGGTATTAAAAAATAATCCCAGGTCTGTAAATAGGCCTGGGATTTATAGATTTTAAAGATAATATTTATTTAAAACTTGGCTTTTCAACCTTATTTCCAGCCACATATCTTTCAACAATATTTCTATCATCACCTAAATAGATAAACCTTTGTAGACGCTCTTCAATAGTTAAATCATCACCAAAGAAGTTAGAATCATCTATTACTAGAGCATCAAACTCATATCCCTCTTCAAAACTACCTACCTTACCAAAGAATTTACCGCCACCTTTAGTACCAAGATAGAATACTTCTGATGTTGTGAGAGGAGCAAGCTCTTTATTAGTTTCAAGCCATTTAATCTTAGACACCTGTGCAGCAACTGCCATTACATTTGGAATAGAGATTTTGTGTCCTCCACTAATATCAGAACCCAAACCAACATTTACACCATTATCTAGAAAATGTCTAACAGGCATTATTCCACTAGAAAGATTTAGGTTAGAATGAGGACAGTGTGCAACGTAAACCTCATTATTCTTCATTAAAGCAACTTCTTCTTCAGTATTATATATACAATGAGCCATTACAGTTGGTTTTTGTCCAAACAATTCATAACAGTCATACACGCTTGCGTAGTTTTTATGCTCTGGATGAAGTTCTTTAACCCATTCAATCTCTCCAGTGTTTTCGGAAAGGTGAGATTGTATAGGTACGTCAAATTCTTTAGCCATTTTTCCAAGTTCTTGAAGAAGCTCTACTGTACAAGTAGGTACAAATCTAGGAGTAATAATTGGCTTAACAAGCTCTGACTTGCCAACGTGCTTTTCTAGGTACTCTCTAGTATCATTTGCAGATTGCTTGGAATCTTCTACTATAAAATCAGGGCAATTTCTATCCATGTTTACCTTACCTACATAGGCCCCTAACCCTGCTTCTACGAACAAATCAAATAATAAGCCTGTTGCTTCCTTATGAATACTAGCAAATATTACTGAACGAGTAGTACCATTTTTCCAAAGCTCTTCTACAACTCTTGAATATACTTTTCTTGCATAATCTAAATCTTTATATTTAGCTTCTTCTGGGAAGGTATATTCCTCAAGCCAAGGGAGTAATTCTTTATCAAGACCTAATCCAGCGTTAGGGAATTGTGGTGCATGTAAATGCAGATCAACGAATCCTGGAATAATTAATTTATTTCCAAAATCCTTAACTGAAACATTTTTGTATTCCTCTGGTATTTCTGCAACTACTTTTTTTACTCTGTTATTTTCAACAATGATGAAACCGTTTTCAATCAAGTCGAATTTTTCAGGTGATTCAGTAAAGATTATATGTCCCTTGTATATTTTAATACTGTTTTTTTCTAGTTTCTGGCTCATGAAACCAACTCCTTACCAATAATAATTTAGTAGTTACTATTAGCTTAATTATACCCTATTTACCATAGATGATTCAAGAAATAGGACTTATAGGGTCAATACATTGCAAACACAGGTATAGACTGGATTATTTGCAAAAAAGTAATTATGAAAATGTAATAAACAAAAAAACACTAATAAAGCTAGTAAAATACTTACAAAAGGACTTGATGTTTAATATTAGCCGTTTAATGAGGCTTCTTAATATGAAATCTGTGAAAAGTTTTTAAGCAATATAATAAAAGTTGTAGAAATTATACTAAACAAAACTAAGGTAAAAGTATATATTATGTAAATAAGACCATTTTTATTCCTAAAAATATTATTTCATTAAAGAATAAGCTTTATTTTTACAAATGAAATCCTAATTATAAGTAATAAAAAAGCGGCCAAAGCCGCTTTTATCTACTAAGAACCTCTTTAAGTTTCTCTATAAACAATTTATTTTGCTCCATAGTTCCTATACTAACTCTTATCCAATCACCAACCATAGGTCTTATGATAACTCCTCTTTTTTGAAGCTCAACAAATACTTCATTTCCATTCCTCTCAACATTAACAAATATGTGATTAGTTTCAGATGGAGCATATTTTAGATTCATTTTATTGAACTCTTCATATAGATAATTTTTACCTTCAACATTCATTTCATATGTTTTCTTTAAGAATTCTTCATCATCTAAAGCTGCAATTGCTGCAACCTGTGCCAAGGTATTTACGTTAAAAGGTCCTCTTACCTTGTTAATGTTTGCAATTATTTCTTCACTTGAAATGGTGTAGCCTACTCTTAAAGCCGCAAGTCCATAGATTTTAGAAAAAGTTCTTAGGATAATAATATTTGGATATTTATCAAGTAATGGAAGACTGTTTTTAGGATAATCATCTCTAGTTACAAATTCGTTATATGCTTCATCATAAACTACGATTATATCTTTAGGTACTTTATCTAGAAAATCAATCAATACTTTTTCAGTAAACATTGTTCCTGTAGGGTTGTTTGGATTACAAAGCCAAATTAGTCTTGTCTTTTCCGTTATAGCATTAAGCATGCCTTCTAGGTCATAAGTCCAGTCTACTAAAGGTACTATAACAGGTTTTGCTCCCATCATCATTGTAGTAGATATGTATCTTGGGAAAGTAACATCGGCCATTATTACTTCGTCGTCTTTTTTAAAGAAAGTTTTAGCAAGAAGGTCTACCATTTCATCTGAACCACTACTTAAAATAATTTTATCAACGCTAAGATTCAACTTTTTAGAAAGCGCTTCTTTTAACAATGTACAGTTTCCGTCTGGATATAAGGCTAGGTTATCTAAAGCATTTTTTATTGCTTCTATTGCTTTAGGTGAGCAACCAAGCGGATTTTCATTTGACGCAAGTTTTATTACGTCTTGTAGTCCATACTCTCTTTTTACGTCGTCAATTGGTCTACCTGGCTTATAAGGACTTAAATTAGCAAGTTCTTCTCTAAAACGTATTGACAAATTTGACTCCCCCTTTTATAAAGATTGAAAGTTTTATTTGAATATAATTATAACATAATACGGAAAAGTTCTTTTACATATTTCATTTTGTTAACAAATAAGCATCAAATAATATTTTTTAGAATAAAAAAACAAAAAATGGGGATATTTTCTATATAAAAATAATAATTAGTTAATGATATTTAAAAATAATAAAAGAAGGTATTTAAAAATATGTGTAGAATATTAAATATTAACAATTGTCTGAAAAAAGTCAAAATTATAATCATGCAAGGGGGAAGTTAGATGAAGGAATATCAAACTGACAAAATAAGAAACGTAGCCTTTTTAGGTCATGGAAGTTGTGGTAAAACTACATTAACAGAAGCCATACTATTTGCAGCAGGAGTAACTAAAAGAAAAGGTAGAATAGAAGATGGAAATACTGCTTCCGATTATGACAAAGAGGAGATAGCAAGACAATTTTCTATAGGAAATTCTATAATTCCAATAGAGTGGAAAGACTCAAAATACAACATACTAGATACTCCAGGTTATTTTGATTTTGTAGGAGAAGTAAATAGCGCTTTAAGAGTAGCATCAGGTGCAGTTATTATTGTAGATGCTTCGGCAGGAATAGAAGTAGGTATGGAGAAAGCTTGGAGCTATACAGAGAAAGCTAAGACACCTAAAATTATATTTTTAAACAAAATGGACAAAGAAAACATTAACTACGATAAGATTATTAACGATCTTAGGGATAAGTTCGGGAAAAAAATAGTACCTTTTGCAGTACCAATAGGTGAATCCGAATCCTTTAAAGGATTTGTTAATATAGTTGATTTATCTGGTAGAGTATATAACGGAAAAGATTGTGTAGATGCACCTGTTCCAGAGGGCATGGATGATATAATAACACCTCTTAGAGATATGCTTATGGAATCAGTAGCAGAAGCTGACGAAGTGCTAATGGAAAAATATTTCGAAGGTGAAGCTTTTACAGTAGAGGAGATTCATGCAGGACTTAGAAAAGGTGTGCTAAATTGTGACTTAGTGCCAGTTGTTATAGGTTCCGCTCAAAACAGTATTGGTGTGCATACTCTTCTTGACATGATAAATGTGTACTTACCTTCACCAAGTGATATTGGTGTTTATGAGGGAGTTAAGCCTGACACTACAGACAAGGTACAAAGAAAAGTAAGCAAGAGCGAACCGTTTTCCGCATTTGTATTTAAGACTATAGTAGACCCATTTGTAGGTAAAATTTCATTATTTAATATTTGCTCAGGTAAATTAGTAAAAGATATGGATGTTTTAAATGCAAATAAAGATGAAATTGAAAGAATAGGCAGCGTATTCCTATTAAGAGGTAAAACTCAAATAGAAGTGGCAGAATTAACTGCTGGAGATATCGGTGCCACAGCAAAGCTTCAATTTACAGAAACAGGAGATACTATTTGCGATAAAAACAACCCTATACAGTATGAAAAAGTAAAATATCCTGAGCCATGTCTATTCTTAGCCGTAGAACCAAAGGCAAAAGGTGACGAAGAAAAAATAGGCTCATCTCTTACTAGGATGACTGAAGAAGATCCAACATTCATAGTTCAGAGAAATACAGAAACAAAACAACTATTAATTGGCGGCCAAGGAAACATGCAGCTTGCTGTTATTACTAACAAGCTTAAGAATATTTTTGGTGTTGAAGTAGAACTTAAAGATCCAAGAGTTCCTTATAGAGAAACAATAAAGGGTACGGCAAGCGTCCAAGGAAAACACAAGAAACAATCTGGTGGTGCAGGACAATACGGTGATGTTCATATAAGATTCGAGCCTTCACAATTAGATTTTGAATTTGATGAAGAGATTTTTGGTGGTTCAGTACCTAGACAATATATCCCAGCAGTAGAAAAAGGACTAAGAGACTCTATTGAAAAAGGAGTATTAGCTGGATACCCAGTTGTTAATTTAAAAGCGGTACTATTTGATGGTTCATACCATCCTGTTGACTCAAATGAAATGGCTTTCAAAATAGCTGCATCCCTTGCATTTAAAAAAGGTGTTGAGCAAGCAAAACCAATATTATTAGAGCCTATTGTGAAAGTCGAGATACTTGTTCCTGAGGAATACATGGGAGATATAATGGGAGACATGAACAAGAGGAGAGGAAAAATATTAGGTATGGAGCAGCAAGAAGATGGAAATCAACTTGTAGTAGCTGAAGCTCCACAAACAGAAATGTTTAAATACGCAATAGATTTAAGATCAATGACTCAGGCAAGAGGAAGCTTTAGAATGGAGTTTGCTAGATACGAAGAAGTACCTCAACATATAAGCGAAAAAATAATTGCAGAGGCAAAGGCTGAAAGAGAATAGATAAGAGATTAAAGGAGTGCTAGAAATAGTACTCCTTTCTTATGACCTAACCCGATTTTCTGAAAGCTTTTATCAGAAAATCGAAGGTAGGTCAAATGCAACGAGCACCAAATTTATGTGAGCGACAGCGAACAAATAAATTTGAGTTGCGAGACTGCTTATGACCTAACCCGATTCTTTCGAATGCTTTTCCGATTCTTTCTTTTTAAGCTTTAAAGTGAATAATTAAAATAACTCTTGAAAAAAATTATATAAGATATAAAATATAACTAAGGACAAAGAAAGTCAAAGTCAGACAAGGAGTGAAGAAATGTCAAAGCTAAGCAATTTAATTGAAGACTTTATTAAGAAACTTTTAGAGGATGCCAACAACGGCGTTATAGAAATACAAAGAAATGAATTGGCACAATTTTTTGACTGTGCACCTTCTCAGATAAACTATGTTTTGACAACAAGATTTTCATCAGACAGAGGATATTATATTGAGAGTAGAAGAGGTGGGGGAGGGTATATAAAAATTATTAAAGTAAATATTAATAGGGATAAATATATCCAAAACCTCATATTAAACATAATAGGGGATTCTATAACTAAGACAAAGGCATATGGAATAATCGAAAGTTTTCTAGATGAAGATATTATTACTGAAAGAGAACATAACATTATGAAGGTTGTCCTTGCAGATAGGACTTTGGATAATGTAAACTGCGACAAAAATGTAGTTAGAGCAGATATATTAAAAAACATGCTACTTGTATTTTTGAAATAGGGTATTGGAGGGGAGACTATGCTTTGTGAAGAATGCGGGAAAAATCAAGCCACTGTTCATATGAAAAAAATAATAAATAACCATATGACTGAATCACATTTATGTGAAGAATGTGCGAAGAAAAACAATAATTTTGGCTTTGATACATCATTCTCTATACAAAATATTTTAGCTGGACTTATTGATAACTCCTATGACAGTCCTGTAAAAATTGAACACATAAAGTCCTTAACATGTGATAATTGTGGATTGACCTACGGGAAGTTTAGACAAATAGGAAAGTTGGGATGCAGCAGTTGTTATGAATCATTTAAAGAAAAATTAGTTCCTTTACTTAGAAAGATACATGGACACGATTCTCACGCCGGAAAGATTCCTAAAAAGGCTGGTAAGGATGTCAGCACAAAGAAAATGATTGATGAACTTAAAGCTGAACTTAATTTAGCTGTAAATAAAGAAGAATTTGAAAAAGCTGCTCAAATCAGAGATGAAATAAAAAACCTTCAAACAAAACTTGAAAGGAGCAGTGACTAATATGACTAGTTGGTTAGAAGGAGAAGGCAAGGAAAAAGATATTGTATTAAGTAGCAGAATAAGACTTGCTAGAAACATAGAAGATATTAAGTTTCCTCATTTAATGACAATGACAGATGCAAAAGAGGTTATAAAAATAGTTGAGGATGCGATAATTAATAATGAGACTACAGATATTGGTTTTGAACTGTTTGAAGTTGAAAAGTTATCTCCGTTGGAAAGAAATATCTTTGTAGAAAAACATATTATCAGTCCCAGTTTGCTAGAAAAGCCTACCTTAAGTGCCTTTTTACTTAGAAAAGATGAGAAGGCTACAATAATGGTAAATGAAGAGGATCATATAAGGATACAAGTACTATTACCAGGGTTTGATCTTGAAGAAGGATGGGAAATAAGTAATACTATAGACGACTTATTAGAATCTCATACAAAGTACGCCTTTGATGAAAACTTTGGATATTTGACATGTTGTCCTACAAATGTAGGAACGGGGCTTAGGGCTTCTGTAATGCTGCATTTGCCTGGACTTGTGTTGACAGGATACATCAATCAGGTTTTGCAAGCAGTTAGTCAAATAGGACTAACAGTAAGGGGTCTTTATGGCGAAGGTAGCAGTGCTTTAGGGAATCTTTTTCAAATATCCAATCAGACTACATTAGGGGAAAGTGAAGAAGATATTATCCAGAAACTTAGGAGCATAGTCCTTCAAATCGTTACAAAAGAAAGACATGCAATGCTAGGATTGTTAAATAATAAGAAAATAGAAATAGAAGATAAGGTTTACAGATCTCTTGGGATATTACAGAATTCTAGGATAATTTCCACGAAAGAAAGTATGGAGCTATTATCCAATGTACGCATGGGTATAAACATGAGCCTAATAAAAAATATAGATTTGAATACCGTTAATAATTTAATGATAGAAACCCAGCCTGCAAATATACAAAATAAATCAGAACATGAATTGACAGTTGCTGAAAGAGATGTAAAGAGATCTGAGTTAATTAGAGAAAAGATGAAGATTTAGGAGGGATACAGATGTCTATGTTTGGTAGATTTACTGAAAGAGCACAGAAAGCTATTTATCTTGCTCAAGAGGAAGCAAAACAGTTATTCCACAATTATGTAGGTACAGAGCATTTGCTACTTGGATTAATTAAAGAAGGCGATGGAATAGCGGCAAATATTCTAAAAAATAATGGAGCAGATCTTGACACTATACGAAACTATATTATCAATATAATTGGCTATGGTGAAAAGGGTGGAGAAATTCAAGGGTACACACCTAGAACCAAGAGGGTTTTTGAGTTGAGCTTAGCTGAGGCAAGAGATTTAGGGCACAATTATATAGGTACAGAGCATCTTCTTCTAGGACTTATAAAGGAATCAGAGGGTGTTGCAGCAGTTATACTTAAAGGAATGGGCATTGAACTGGACAAAGTAAGGGAAGAGGTAATTAACATGTTAAATAATAACTATAACAGACAAGGGCAGAGCAGTAACCCTAATAGAACAAGTAATACCCCTACTTTAGATAAGTTTGGTAGAGACCTTACTGCCCTAGCTAGTGAAGAAAAGTTAGACCCTGTAATAGGCAGAGACAAAGAAATAGAGAGAGTAATACAAGTATTAAGTAGAAGAACTAAAAACAATCCATGTTTAATAGGAGAGCCTGGCGTAGGAAAGACTGCAATAGCCGAGGGACTGGCACAGCAGATAATTAATGGTGAGATACCAGAATTGTTAAAAGATAAAAGGGTAGTCACACTTGATTTAGCTTCAATGGTAGCAGGGGCTAAATACAGAGGCGAATTTGAAGAGAGATTAAAGAAGGTAATGGAGGAAATAAGAGGGGCTAAAAATGTAATATTATTTATTGACGAAATGCACACAATAATTGGCGCTGGAGGAGCAGAAGGGGCTATAGATGCCTCGAACATATTGAAACCTGCACTAGCTAGAGGAGAAATCCAAGCCATAGGAGCAACTACTATTGATGAATATAGAAAACATATTGAAAAAGATACGGCACTAGAAAGAAGATTTCAACCAGTTATGGTAGAAGAACCGACCGTTGAAGATACAATAAAAATCTTAGAAGGTTTAAGAGATAAATATGAGGCTCACCATAGAGTTAAGATAACTGATGAAGCTATAAAAGCTGCGGCAGAGCTTTCTACAAGATATATTACTGATAGATTCTTGCCGGATAAAGCAATAGATCTTATTGACGAAGCAGCGTCTAGAGTAAGAATAAAAACAATAACAGCTCCACCTGATTTAAACCAATTAGAGTCAAAACTTGAGGAATTGTCTCAAGAAAAGGAAGCAGCCATAAGTACACAAGACTATGAAAAAGCTGCTAAAGTCAGGGACGATGAAAAAAGAATAAGAGAAGAGCTTAAAGCAAAGCAAGAGGGATGGAAACAGCAGAAGCAATCAGTTTCAAGTGAAGTTGGTTACGAAGAAATTGCTCACGTAGTATCTATATGGACTGGAATTCCTGTTAAAAAGCTAACTGTTGAAGAGTCAGAAAAGCTTCTTAACCTAGAGGAGATACTTCATAAAAGGGTAATTGGGCAGGAACAGGCTGTAGTGGCACTATCAAGTGCTGTTAGAAGAGCTAGAGTTGGACTTAAGGATCCAAGTAAACCTATAGGTACATTTATATTTGTAGGACCTACTGGAGTAGGAAAGACATATCTTGCGAAATCCTTAGCAGAAGCATTGTTTGGCGATGAAGATGCAGTTATTAGAATTGATATGTCAGAATATATGGAAAAGCATTCAGTATCTAAGCTAATAGGATCACCTCCTGGATATGTGGGTTATGATGAGGGAGGACAGCTTACAGAAAAGGTTAGAAGAAGGCCTTATTCAGTTATTTTATTTGACGAAATAGAAAAAGCTCATCCAGATGTATTTAATGTTTTACTTCAGCTTTTAGATGATGGAAGGCTAACTGATTCTAAAGGAAGAGTAGTGGATTTTAAAAATACTGTAGTTATTATGACATCAAATGTAGGAGCTACTACTTTAAGAAAACAAAAAACTTTAGGCTTTGCTGCCCCTACAGATGTAGAAAAAGCTGAATATGAAAAAATGAAGGAAAATATAACAGATGAGCTTAAAAGAACATTTAGACCTGAGTTTCTTAATAGAATAGATGAAGTTATTGTTTTCCATCCTCTTAACGAAGAGCATATTAAGAAAATAGTTGGCATAATGGTAAAAGATTTAGAGAAGAGGCTTGAAAGACTAAATATTCATATTAAGATAACTGAAAAAGCAAGGGATTATATAAGTAAGGAAGGCTTTGACCCTTCATTTGGTGCTAGGCCTCTAGAGAGAGCTATTAGAAAGCTAATAGAAGATCAGCTTTCTGAGGAAATGCTTAAAGGGAATGTAAGCAAGAATGATGTAATACTAATTGACTACAATGGTGAAAAGCTGACTTTCAATAAAGAATAGTAAGGATTTTTTCCTTACTATTTTTTATGACCTAACTTTAGGTTTGTTAGGACCAAATTCATGTGAGCGATAGTGAGCGAATAAATTTGTGTTGTGAGACTGCGGCGAAAATCATGGCAAAAAAGTTAAAAATCTGATAATATTTTCATAGGAATATAGGGAAAAGAAAGGGGTCTAAAGATGAAAAAGATACTCATCAATAATATGGAGCTCTTAGTAGAGAATTATAATAGAGACCATATAAAAAGTGAAATTTCAGGAGAAAACTTAATCAGGATAAAGTGTGAAACTATAGTGAAAAATGAAGATAATGAAAGATTAAAAAAAATTCTTGATAATAAAAGTTTTAAAATAAGCATACCCGATGAAAAGCTTCAGTTTAATGCTAGAAAAGGTGAAATAAGCTATTACTATACCGATGGAAATCCATTTAAAGATGAGTCAATAGACTATGTGCATGTCATAGAAATAATTGAATTCAAAGAGATTGATGAAACGGAGTCTAGCAAAAATTCATCCTTAGAATCGGAATTTTTACTATTAAAGAAGAGGTTGTCTATTATAGAAAAGGCATTATTAAACAAAGGTATAATTTCAAATGCTGATTTAGATAAAATAATTAATAATAATCTAAACTAAGAGAACATTTTATAAATAAATGAAAAAATACATATTGCAAATACATTATCTATAATAAAATGTAAAAAGTGGCATAATAAAAATAAGAAAGATAGACGAATTAGGGGGATAGCTATGGCCAAGCTTAAGGTAAAATACATATGCCAAGAATGTGGATATGAAGCTCATAAATGGTTAGGAAAATGTCCAGGATGTAATGAATGGAACTCCTTTGTTGAGGAGTTTGTTGACAAAGCTTCTAAAATGCCCACTATAAATGTAGAAACTAAAATAGAGAAAATTGTAGACATTAAGACCGATGATGAGTATAGAACTACAACGGGACTTGAAGAGCTTGACAGAGTTTTAGGTGGTGGCTTAGTTAAAGGATCACTTATCCTAGTGGGTGGCGACCCTGGTATTGGAAAATCTACTTTGCTCATACAAGTAGCAAACAATATTTCAAGAATGGGACTTAAAGTATTATATGTATCAGCAGAAGAGTCTGCAAGACAGATTAAGCTAAGATCAGATAGGCTTAGTGTTCAGGCAAAGGAATTATACTTATTATCTGAAACTAATATGGATATAGTAATGGGTGCAATTGACAACTTAAATCCTGACTTGCTAATAATAGATTCAATTCAGACCGTATATAATCCAAATTTAGAATCTGCTCCTGGAAGTGTAAGTCAAGTTAGAGAAGTTACGGGCACATTAATGAGACTAGCAAAAACTAGAGACATGGCAACGTTTATTGTAGGCCATGTAACAAAAGAAGGTTCCATAGCAGGACCAAGGGTTCTTGAACATATGGTAGATACAGTACTATATTTCGAGGGAGAAAGACACCATACTTACAGAGTTTTGAGAGGAGTTAAAAATAGATTTGGCTCAACAAATGAAATAGGAATATTTGAGATGAGAGATATAGGTCTTGTTCAAGTCAAAAATCCCTCAGAAATGCTTTTAGAAGGCAGACCTTTACATACTGCAGGTACAATAGTAGTCCCCAGTATGGAAGGTACACGACCTATGTTAGTGGAGGTTCAGGCACTAGTAAGCCATACTGCATTTGGTATGCCAAGAAGAGTAGCTACAGGGATAGATTATAATAGGGTAGTACTCATGCTTGCAGTATTAGAAAAAAAAGCTGGGCTAGAAATGCAAAGCTATGATGTATATATAAATATAGTTGGAGGTATTCAGATAAAAGAACCAGCCCTAGATTTAGGTATAGTATGTGCATTGGCATCAAGCTTTAAAGATAGTGCAATAGATTCCAAAACTATAGCAATAGGAGAAGTAGGATTGACAGGAGAACTAAGGACTGTTAGTTTTATAGAGAAAAGATTAAAGGAAGCAAGCAAACTTGGTTTTAAGACAGCTGTAATTCCTAAATCTAATCTTAAGGGATTAGATAATATTGAAGATATAGAGATTGTTGGAGTTACAAATATCATCGACGCTTTAGATATTGTATTGGGAGGATAGCATTTTAGATGAGAGATGAAGTTATGAAAAAAGACTTAATGACAGAATCATTAAAAATAGTAGCGCCAGGAACCACCCTTAGAGATGGGCTAGAGAATATTGTCAGAGCAAAAACAGGTGCACTAATAGTTGTTGGTGATAGAGAAGGAGTAATGAGCATTGTTGATGGTGGTTTTAAGATTAACAGTGAAATTACACCTGCAAATCTGTATGAATTGGCAAAAATGGATGGAGCAATTATTTTAAGCAATGACAGTAAAAAAATTCTCGTTGCCAATGCACAACTAGTACCTGATCCTTCCATTGCTTCTAAAGAGACCGGAACAAGGCATAGAACCGCAGAAAGAGTAGCCAAGCAGACTGGAGAACTGGTAATCTCTATTTCTCAAAGAAGAAATGTGATTTCATTGTATAAAGGCAATTATAAATACGTATTAAAAGATGTAAGTGAGATATTAAATAAAGCCAATCAAGCAATACAGACACTTGAAAAATACAAAGTAGTATTAAATCAGGCAATGATAAATTTAAGTGCGCTAGAATTTGAAAACTTATCTACAGTATTTGACGCAACTAAAGTGCTCCAGAGGACTGAAATGGTTATGAGAATAGGAGCAGAGATTGAAAGATATATTTTAGAATTAGGGAATGAAGGCAGATTGATTCAAATGCAACTAGAAGAATTAACTAACGATGTAGAGGAAGATGGAATTAATATTATAAAAGACTATTATGTCAACAAAGAAAACTCCAGTGTTGAAACTATAATTAATCAGCTAAAGGCATTAAATTCAGAGGAATTATTGGATTTATCTACAATAGCAAAGCTTCTTGGATACGACGAAGGAATAAATGCTTTAGATTTAACAATTTCACCTAAGGGGTATAGGATATTAAGTAAAATACCTAGGATACCTTTAAGTGTGTTGGAAAATACAATACAGATGTTTGGGTCATTAGAACGTATACTAAAGGCTTCAATTTCTCAACTAGATGCAGTTGAAGGGATAGGAGAGGTCAGAGCACGGTCTATTAAAGAAGGACTTAGGAGATTACAAGAACAGTCTATGGTAGATCGACACATATAATAAACAAACCACATTCCCTAGCGCATGAATGTGGTTTGTTTATTATAGCCTATTATAACAAATTATAAAAACCTAAAGTTTTTAATTTGTTTAGTTCTTTTAAAATAATATCATCCAAACTCAAATCAAAAGAATTACATAACGAAGCTATGTAGAACATATGGTTTCCTATTTCTTCTTCTATTTTCTCTTTACAATTATCACAAAGCTTTCCCTCAATATGACTTTTTAAGGAATCCTTGATTTCTATAAAAGAATCCTGACTATAATCTTGTCTAGTAGCATTTATTGAGATACATCCACAGGATGTTGCAGATTTAACGACAGCTCTGTTAATCCTAGAATTTGATTCTTCTAGCTTTGTTATTATATCTAAAATACTCTTATGTCTTATTAAAACATCGGAAACAGTTTCTTGAAGTTTATTGCAACTCTTATGATTATCCATTAAATCACCTCTATTTTATGTGCATTTCTATTACATTAATTATACTTTTATAAATGTGATTTTGTCAATTCAAAATTAAGTTGACAATCTTTCGATGATTGTGGTAAAATTATTAATTTGACATTCTATGGTTAATATTGTATACTATAAATTAGGATGATATTGTTTCCTGACGGGTTTTAACTAGCTAATGGATAAAATAGAGATAAACTAAGATTCAATTTAGCTGTAGCTTAATCTCTAGCTAAACTTAGGGTCATGTTATCTAAGGAGCCATGCAATGAGGGCAGATCACCCTATCCTAGCTAAGTTCCACTTCATTTTGGGAGGTGTGCTGTATGTTCAATATAGGCGACAAGATTGTTTACCCAATGCACGGAGCAGGAGTAATTATTGCAATAGAGGAAAAAGAGATATTAGGCAAAAAGAGAAAGTATTATATAATGAAAATGCCAATGGGTGATATGAAAGTTATGGTACCCATAGATAGCATTGAAGATATTGGAATTAGAGAAGTAATAAACGATGAAGAAATTGAGCAAGTTCTTGCAGTATTGGGAGATAACAAAACTAAGATGCCGCAGAATTGGAATAGAAGATATAGGGCTAATATGGATAAGATTAAGAGCGGAGACATCTACGAGATTGCAAGTGTAGTGAGAAACCTTATAATAAGAGATAGGGAAAAAGGTTTATCTACAGGAGAGAGAAAGATGCTTAGTAATGCAAAACAAATGCTAGTAAGCGAAATCGTACTTGCAAAGGACATAGACCAGTTCGAAGCCGAAGACCTAATTAATAATATTGTAAGGTAGGCGTCTTTTTATATAGACGCTTGCTTTTTTTATAGCGGATAGAAAAGCACAAAATTGCTCAACATAAATATGACTTTAAGAGGATTCAAAATAAAGATTATTTGATTTAAAATGTATGTATGGAAGAATTTTTTATTATTTTATTAAGACTTTTATAAAAACTTGTCCCAATAATATTACATTTTTATGACAAAATGCAGAGAAATGTATTTATTAATGAAATTTGTGGTAAATTAGTTATAGTATGTTTATATTCTGGTAATAACTATAGTAGGAGGTGAAACGAAAATGACTAACAAAATTAAAATAGTGAGCAAAATTATTAGAGCTTTCTTAACAGTTCTAGGAATTTCCTTGGGCATAGGGACAATGGCACTTTTAGAGTCTTTAAAGTTACTTGGTTTTTTAGATGATTTTAGATTGAAGCTTTTTGGTTATGTAGGAATAGGCTTAATTTTTGGCATTATATTTTTCATTCTTTCTCCTAAAATAATGAAACTTGGGCAGAAAATAATTTCTATTGCAGAGGGTGAGATACAAAAAATACCTGCATCTGATATTATTCTTGGAGTAGTAGGACTTGTTCTTGGCCTTGTAATTGCTAATCTTTTGAGTCCCTTATTCCGTATGATTCCATACGTTGGACCTGTGCTATCGATACTGTTCTATATTTTATTTGGGTATTTTGGAGTAGTTGTTCCCACAAGAAAAAAAGAGGACTTTACTAGTGCATTAAGTTCTTTGAAAAAGAGTGGTGGGAAAGAAAAAGCATCTAAAACAGGAAGTGTAGTATTACCTAAGATACTAGATACTAGCGTCATAATTGATGGCAGAATAGCAGATATATGTAAAACGGGTTTTGTAGAGGGACCACTAGTTATACCTGAATTTGTATTGGAAGAACTTCAAAGAATAGCTGATTCATCGGATTCCCTTAAAAGAAATAGGGGGCGACGAGGATTAGATATTTTAAATAAAATACAAAAGGAACTAGAAATAGAAGTTGTTATACATGAAAAAGATTTTGAAGATATTGCAGAAGTAGATACTAAGCTTTTAAAGCTGGCACAATTTATTAAAGGGAAAGTAGTTACTAATGACTATAATCTTAATAAGGTAGCAGAATTCCATGGAGTTGAAGTGCTGAATATAAATGAATTAGCAAATGCTATCAAGCCGGTTGTTCTTCCTGGAGAAGAGATGATGGTTCAAGTAATAAAAGATGGAAAAGAATCAGGCCAAGGAGTAGCATACTTAGATGATGGCACTATGATAGTAGTAGATGGTGGCAAAAAACACATTGGCGATACTATAGGAGTATTAGTAACAAGTGTTTTACAGACTGCAGCAGGTAGGATGATATTTGCAAAGCCTAAATCAATGACTGATAAAGCGGTATAATAAGTAAATATTATTATTAATAGAAGCCCAGCATATGATATGCTGGGTTTTTTCAGATGTGTTCGAGGGAATATTCTATTGTATTTCTGTGCAGTATGCTATAATATCATAGAGGTGATAAAATTGTCTTATAATGGAAGATATGTATCTGTAGTCATAGCTGCATCAGGCATGGGAAAAAGAATGAATTCAAATATAAATAAACAATATCTCCTATTAAAAGAAAAACCTATTTTAGCTTATACTATAGAAAAATTTGACAACAATGAATACATAGATGAAATAGTTGTAGTAGCAAGAGAAGAAGAAAAAGAATATTGCATTAGAGAAGTAGTAAAAAAATATGATTTCAGAAAAGTAACTAATGTAGTAGGGGGTGGAGCTGAAAGGCAGGATTCGGTATATAAAGGACTTTTGGCAGTAAATAACTTATGTAGTATTGTTTTAATACATGACGGAGTAAGACCTTTCATAAGAAATGAAGATATTTTCAATAGTATTGATGGAGTAATCAAATATAATGCTTGTGTAATAGGAACACCAGTAAAAGATACTATAAAGATAGTTGATACGGGTAATGTTATAATAGACACACCAAATCGGAATAATTTATGGGCTGTTCAGACTCCGCAATCTTTTTCATATAAGCTTATATTAAAGGCTTATGAGGAAGCTATACAAAAGAAAATTATTGCTACAGATGATAGTATGTTAGTTGAGAAACTAGGATATAAGGTGAAGATGATAGAAGGCAGTTATTCCAATATAAAAATTACCACACCTGAGGACTTAAAATTTGCTGAATTGTTGTTATCATAATATAAAAACTATAAAACAAAAAGGAGATGATTAGTATGGAAAGAACATTTGTAATCATAAAGCCGGATGGTGTTAAAAGAGGATTAATTGGTGAGGTTATCAGTAGATATGAAAGAAAGGGTTTGAAAATTGTAGAATGTAAGATGCTAAATGCAGATAGGGCTACTCTTGAAAAACATTATATAGAACATAAAGAAAAGCCTTTTTATGAAGAGTTAATTTCCTATATGATGCAGGGAAGCATTTTAGCTATGATAGTAGAAGGCAACAATGCAATCAAATTAGTTAGAAATATAAACGGAAAAACTAACCCAGCTGAAGCAGAGCCAGGAACAATTAGGGGAGATTTTGCAAATACAATGACTGAAAATATTGTCCATGCATCAGATTCACTAGAATCTGCTGAGAGAGAAATATCAATTTGGTTTTAGTTTAAAAGGAGCTGAAACATATGAGAATAGGAATAGGCTACGATGTACATAGACTAGTTGAAGGAAGAAAGCTAATAATAGGAGGAGCAGAGATAGCTCATGAAAAGGGATTATTAGGTCACTCTGATGCCGATGTTTTAGTACATGCAGTAATGGATAGTATTA
Organism: uncultured Clostridia bacterium; assembly: GCA_964470635.1. Taxonomy (GTDB): domain Bacteria; phylum Bacillota; class Clostridia; order Tissierellales; family Proteiniboraceae; genus Proteiniborus. The sequence goes on from CAYYDM010000008.1 coordinate 40,198, forward strand.
TTGGTGCATTAGCATTAGGCGATATAGGCAAGCATTTCCCAGACACAGATGAATCATTTAAAGATATAAATAGCATGAAACTACTTGAGAAGACATATGAATTAATGTTAGATTCCGGATATATAATTGGTAATATTGATTGTGTAGTAGCAGCTCAAAAGCCTAAGCTAGCTCCCTATATAGAAACCATGAGAGAAAACATTGCTACCGTTCTTAAAACTTCCAGAGATAATATCAATGTAAAAGCTACTACCACAGAAAAATTAGGATTTGAAGGGCGGGAGGAAGGAATATCTGCACAGGCAGTATGCCTATTAGTAAAAAAATCTATTTAACAGTTTTAAAAGGAGGCAATTCCTTGATTGAGATTAAAAGTTTATCTAAAAAATATAAAGAAGTAGAAGCAGTTAAAGGAGTATCATTTACAGTAGAGGCAGGGACAGTTTTTGGACTCCTCGGTGAAAATGGAGCAGGCAAAACGACTACACTAAGAATGTTAGCCACTATGATAAAGCCAACTTCAGGAACAGCTTTAATCGATGGCCTTGATTTAATTCAAGAGCCTGATAATGTGAGAGGAAAAATAGGAATCTTATTTGGTGGAGATACTGGACTATATGATAGATTAACTGCAAGAGAAAACATAGAATATTTTGGGCTGCTTAATGGTATGAGCAAATCAGATATAAAGAAAAGAATCGAGGATTTATCTAAAAAACTTGATATGGAAGAATATATAGATAGAAGAGTAGGTAAATTCTCGAAAGGTATGAAGCAAAAAGTTTCTATAGCAAGAAGTATAATTCATGATCCAAAGATAATGCTGCTTGACGAACCTACAGCTGGCCTAGATGTCACATCTGTAAGAATAGTACATGATTTTATTTTAGACCAAAAAAAAGAAGGAAAGACAATTATATTTTCTAGTCACTCAATGAATGAAGTAGAGAAACTATGTGATGTGGTAGGGATAATAAACAAAGGGAAGTTAATCCAAATATCTACTTTAGATGAGTTAAAAAACAAGTTTAACAACGAAAATCTAGAAGATATATTTGTAGAATTGGTAGGTGAGAAAAGTGAATATTAAATACTCCATGATAGTACTAAAAAAAGAGCTAAAAGATACCTTTAGGGATAAGAAAACAATATTTTCAAGTATCCTAATACCCATATTAATTTTTCCTATTATGACATTAGCTTTAGGGCTTGGAGCATCAGAAATGATAAATGACGGACAGAAGCCTATAGATATAGCACTCATAAGCAATGGAGAAACTAAATTAGAGACATATTTAAAAGAGACTGGTCAAATAAATATAATAAATACAGATGATCCTAATAAAGCTCTAGAAGACTTAGATGTAAAAGCAATAGTTAAGGTTGAAAAAGGCTTTGATGATAAAATTGAAAGTGGAACTATGGGAAATGTAGAAATAATTTATGATCAATCAAGCTCAAAGTCAGATATGGCTACTTCAAGACTTACTAGTATTATTGATGACTATTCAAAGGTTATTACAAATCAAAGACTTAAGGCTATTGGAGTAGATCTTGAAGCGTTAAAAGCCGTATCTATAAAAAGTACTTCTGTTTCTAAAGACGGTGGAATGGGTTTAATGATTTTCTCTATGATTTTTCCTATGTTGATAACAATATATTCTGCTGTAAGTGGTATAGCAACAGCTACTGACTTGGGAGCAGGGGAAAAAGAAAGACAGACACTAGAACCCCTACTAACTACAAAGGCTAGCAGATTATCCATACTCGGAGGAAAATATATAGCAGTATTTATAGCGGGAGTTATTGGGACTGTTGCATCTTTAATAGGCTTCTTTATAGCATCATTGATGAATCCAGATTTTTTAGGAACAGGTGTAGCACTGCCTCTAAATGCTATATTAACAATAGGATTATTCTGTGTAGGACTTAATTTAATATTTAGTGGATTAGAGCTTACTATAAGCTTCTATGCAAGAAACTTTAAAGAGGCACAGACATATTTAGCCCCATTATCGATAATACTATTAATACCTGCATATGCTACTATGTATTTAGATGGAAAAGCAGTACCAGAAGTATATTTCCATATTCCGATAATAAATACTATAGCAATCATTAAAGAAGCCTTAGTTCAAATTATCAATCCAATTCATATACTAATAGTGCTAGGGTGGACACTAGTATATATATTTGCTTCACTATTCTTAACAGTAAATATGTTTAAAAAGGAATCAGTAATATTTAGAGCATAAGAGTAAAAATATTTGACAAACCAATTATTTTTTAGTAATATAGGCTTTAATCAATAAGATAATATTAAAAGCATCGAAGGGAAATAGTAGATATTTAAGGTCTACAGAGAAGAAATCCTAGGCTGAGAGATTTCTAACCCAATGAATATTGAACCCATCCCAGAGCTTCTAGACAGAATATAGTAAGTCTAGACGGTTTTTACCGTTATTTATTTCGAGTGGGCTATTAATTTAATAGTCTATTAGGGTGGTACCGCGGATATAACCTTCGTCCCTTTTTGTGGATGGAGGTTTTTTTTATGACCTAACCCGATTTTCTGAATGTATTTATCAGAAAATCGATGGTAGGTCAAACGCAACGAGCACCAAATTTATGTGAGCGTCAGCGAACAAATAAATTTGTGTTGCGAGACTGTGAATATGACCTAACCCGATTTTCTGAATGTAGAGGTGCCTATTGGGCCCCAGATTTATTTCTAATTGAAGGAGCGATATATATGAAAATGTCAAAGCTTTATATGCCAACATTAAGAGAAGTACCTTCAGAGGCAGAGCTTCCAAGCCATCAGCTTTTACTAAGAGCAGGAATGATTAGAAAATTAGTATCAGGAGTGTATTCTTACTTACCTCTTGGACTTAGAGTGTTAAAAAAGGTTGAAAACATAGTAAGAGAGGAAATGGATGCCATAGACTCTCAAGAAGTTCTTATGTCAGCAATACAACCTGCTGAACTTTGGCAGGAATCTGGCAGATGGGATGATTTTGGTCCTGAAATGTTTAGACTGTACGACAGAAACCAAAGAGAGTTTTGCTTAGGACCAACACACGAGGAAATATTTACAGACCTTATTAGACATGAGGTGAAATCCTATAAACAGCTTCCACTTAGTCTTTACCAAATACAAACCAAGTATAGAGACGAAAAAAGACCTAGATTTGGTCTTATGAGAGCAAGGGAATTCATAATGAAGGATGCTTACACCTTTGA
>CAYYDM010000009.1:0-7977 GCA_964470635.1 uncultured Clostridia bacterium
TGAAGTACCTGCTCTTTCTAAGAGTTTAGGTAATACAGAAAATACTGATGGAGTAAATCCACGTGTAACTGGTGGTTCACCAATAGCAAGCCCTATTTCTCTTTGTGCCATGGCAAATCTTGTCAAAGAATCCATCATCAACATTACATTTTTTCCTTTATCTCTAAAGTATTCTGCTATTGCTGTGGTCAATAGGGCTCCTTTCATCCTAACCAAAGCAGGTTGATCAGACGTGGCCACTACTACAACTGAATTCTTCAACCCTTCTTCACCTAAATCATTTTCAATAAATTCCCTTACTTCTCTACCTCTTTCTCCAATTAACCCTATAACGTTTATGTCTGATTTTGCATTTCTTGCAATCATGCCCATTAAAGTACTTTTGCCTACACCACTTCCTGCAAATATTCCTATTCTTTGTCCCATCCCGCAGGTCAATAAACCATCTAATGACTTTATTCCTAAGGGCATAATCTCAGTTATTTTGGTCCTTTCAAGGGGATTAGGAGGCATGTTTGAAACAGGATACTGCTTAATTGTTGCTATTGGTCCCTTACCATCCATAGGGCTTCCTAATCCATCTAAAACCCTTCCTATTAATTCTTCACCTACATTTACTTGTAATGAATGTCCACTTGCTACAACTTTACTTCCTGGACCAATTCCTTCCATATCACCAAAAGGCATTAATAAAATTTTATCTTCTCTAAATCCTACTACCTCAGCTAGAATAGGTTCATTAGAATTAAAAGGTTTTATATAGCACAGTTCCCCGATATTAGATTGGGGACCTTTTGATTCTATGGTTAAACCTGTTACTTTTGTAATCTCTCCATTATATCTAATAAATTCTGCACTATGGATAGAGTCAATATATTTTTGAGTATTTATATTATGCATTATTATCACTCGCCATTAAGTAAAGTAGTTAATAATTTTCTCATTTCTTCTATTTGTAAATCAATGCTTACATCAACATTACCTTTAGAGCCCTCAATAATACAGCCACCTTTTGATAAGGTTGAATCTACACGTACTTGAATATCTTCCACTAAATTGGCTGTAGCCAATATTCTCTGTTTAGACATTTCAACAATGTCATAATCTTCTACGGAAACTTTAATCAGCAAATTTTCTTTTACATTAAGACTATTTATTCCCTTTAAAATAATCGGAATTATGGCTTCTTTGTCATTTTCAAGTTTTTGATTTATTATCTTCTGGCACAAAGACATTACCATATATATAACATCTTTTTCTATGCTTGAAAGAATAATCTCTCTTTCCATTAAATAGTCTTTTTTAATATTATTTGCTTCTTCAATTAATACATCTGATGCTTCTTTCCCCTCTGAATACCCTTTTTCAAATCCTTTCTTATAGCCTTCTTCCCTAGCATCATCCAAAATATTTTTTACATGAGAATAAGTATCCTCAAGTACTTTTTCTGCCTCTTGTCTTGCGTTTAAAATTATATTTTCTGCCTCAATCTTTGCTTTCTCGATTATTTCATTTGCCATTACTTTTGATTCTGCAATTCTAGCACTTAAGTCAACTTCGTTTTTTTCTTGTTCACTATTAATAGTAGGGGTGTCAACAATTCTAATTAGAGAGGATTTAATAATATTAGACAACTACTTCATCTCCTCTCGGTGTAACTATTTCCCCTTCTTCCTCTAGTTTTCTTATTATATTAACAATATTTTGTTGAGCTTCTTCAATATCTTTAAGTCTAACAGGACCCATAAATTCCATATCTTCTTTAATCATTTCCACTAGACGCTTAGACATATTGTTAAATATAACATCCTTAACTTCTTCACTAGCTCCTTTAAGAGCAACTGCCCACTTACTATTATCAATTTCTCGAACAAATCTTTGAATAGATCTGCTGTCTAGAGATACAATATCCTCAAATACAAACATTCTCTTTCTAATTTCTTCAGATAATTCTGCATCTCTAATTTCAAGTTCTTCCATAATATATTTTTCTGTACCCCTATCAACAGAATTAAGTATAGATACAATTGTAGATATTCCTCCAGCTGTAGTGTAATCCTGAGAAACCAAAGTTGAAAATTTACTTTCAATTACACGTTCAATTTCCTTTATTACTTCAGGTGAAGTTCTATCCATTACTGCTATTCTCCTAGCAACATCAGCCTGCTTTTCTACAGGTAATTTTGCCAATATTTGTGCAGATTGATTAGACCTTAAATATGCCAAAATTAATGCAATAGTCTGAGGATGCTCATTTTGAATATAATTAAGTATTTGATTAGCATCTGCTTTTCTAACAAACTCAAAAGGTCTAACTTGAAGCGAAGCCGTTAACTTATTTATAACATCAACCGCTTTTTGCGAACCTAATGCTCTTTCTAGAACATCTTTTGCATAATTAATACCGCCTTCAGATATGTATTCTTGTGCTAAGCATAGTTGATAAAAACTATCTAGAATACTATCTTTTTCCTCAGGTGAAACAACTCTCATGTTTGCTATTTCAAGGGTCAACTCTTCAATTTCTTCATCACTCAAATGCTTAAAAATCTCTGCCGATTTCTGTGGTCCTAGAGCTATCAAAAGAATTGCTGCTTTTTCTTTCCCCTTCATGGATTGTATTTTAGACATAACTTCACCTCTATTCTTCATTCAGCCAGGTTCTTAAAAGTTGTGCTACTGCATCAGGCTTTTTATCTACAAAATTATTAATTTGTTCTTTAACTTTAGATTTTTCAGTGTCAAAATCAATGTCTTCAATAATAGCCATCTCATTTGCTTTCTGCTCAATCATCTCATTTATATCAATTTCTTCTAGTTTTCTTCTTCTAAATATTACTATTGTAATAATAACTGAGCCACCCGCCATCACAAGTCCAAAGATTAAATATTTTAACCAAGATGGAATACCGTTTTTAACATCATCTTTAATATTCTCCTGAGCCGAAATCCCGTTATTGAAGGCTATAGCGCCAACTTCAACCTGTTTGGTGTCGAGACCTGTCGCTGCATATATTAGGTCTGAAATTTCTGCCTTTAATTCATCGTTAAGTTCACCTTCAGGCAAAGAACCTTTATTTAATATTATTGCTACGGTTATAGATTCAACTTGTCCTGGTGCTTTTCTAATTTGTTTATTTATTTCATTTAATTCATAATTAATGGTCTCACTTGCTTTATCATATTTAGAACTTTCTCCTTGTTGCTGAACATAGTTAGTAATATCTCCTACGTTTGACTCCACTCCTGGAACCCCACCGTCATACATATTTTCCATATGTTCTTCAATTTTTTCCATACTACGTTTTAATCCTTCTTCCATGCCCTCTACAGGTGGATTGAACTCTACTATACTTGTTACCTCACTATCAAAATTAACCTTAACTCCAGCTCTAACTACAACATTGCCATAACCAAATACACTTTCAAGAAAGCTTTTTATACTTTTATTAATTTTTTCTTGTAGGCCTTGTTGGAGATTTAGCTGTTCAGTTAAATTAAAGTCTTCTTGATTCTCATCTGTAACTGTTAGAACTTTTCCTGTATCATCAACAACAGAAACATTGTCAGGTTCCATACCTACTGCCCTTGCTACATGATCTTGAATTCCTCGTACCTGGTTTGAAGAAAGTGAGCTTCCCCCTGAAAGAGTAATAAATACAGATGCTGAAGGTTTCTCATTATTATTTAATACATAGCTAGTAGTCTCAGGTATATTCAAAAACACAGAAGCTTCCTGAATCCCCTCGATTTTTTCTATATCCATAGCTAAATCATTTTCTCGTCCATAATTTGCTCTTTGCTTCTTATCATATTCAGTCATAGTCCAGCTTGAATCGTTGAAAGCATCTTCTCTACTATATCTTCCCTTTGGTATCCCTTCTGTAGCTAATTCCATTTTTGCTCTGCTTTTCACGTTTTGTGGGACTAATATAGTGGCCCCATTACGTTCGTCTTTCCACTTAATATTCATCTCATCAAGCTTTTTTGTTACTATTCCAGCTTCCTTAGGAGTTAATCCGCTAAAAAGAACATCATATTTAGTTCTTGTGGCAAAAAGAATCAAGGCTGTTATACTAAATACTAAGACTAAGCTACCAACTATAAGCTTTATCTTTTTCTGTTTTTCTAAGTTGTGCCAGAATTCACTTAATTGCCTTTTCATTTGCTGTATAGATTCTCCCACCAAATCACCTCATTTCTTACCACATATGTATTAGACTTGCATTCTTATGATTTCTTTATAGGCATCGACTACTTTATTTCTAATGGCAAGAGTCATTTGAAGTGCAATCTTGGCTTTCTCAGATGCTATTGTAACATCGTGAATATTGTCAACTTGTCCTAAAGCTAACATCTTTGTATAATTTTCAGACTCATTTTGTAACTTATTGACTTCATCTAATGCATTTTTCAAAAAATCATTAAATGAAGATTCCCCTTGAGTTTGCTTTGCGTTTATTCTACTATTGTTTTCTAGAAATAATTTGCTATTTAGATTCTCTATTTTCATAATTTACCCCCACTAACGTCCTATTTCCAAAGCTTTCATTGCCATATTTTTCGCAGAATTTATGGCACTCATATTAGCTTCATAAGCTCTAGTTGCTGAAATCATGTCTACCATTTCTGTTGTAATATCAACATTGGGCATCTGTACATATCCATTTTCATCTGCGTCAGGATGACCAGGCTCATATATCTGTTTAAATGGTGTTTTATCTTCTATTATTGCACTTATTTTCACACCTTTATAATTTAAAAGCTCATTAGAGAACTTTGATAAATAAGCTGAAAAGGGTGTTGTTTCATTCTGTTTAAAAACAACCATTTGTCTTCTATATGGAGTTCCACTACTAGTTCTAGTAACACTAGCATTTGCAATATTTTTTGATATTACCTCCATTCTAGTTCTCTCGGCTGTCATTCCTGTTGCACTAACATTTATAGAGCTAAATATTTTCAAAATCATCTACCTCCTTCATTTATCACAGAGCTAATAGCTTCAAATTGTCTAGATATCTGTCTAGCAATAGCATTGTAATAAATCTCATTCTTTGCTCTTTCTGCTATCTCAACATCAATATTAACACTGTTACCATCTCTTCTTGCGGCTATATTATTATTCTTCATAATTGATGAACTTAATTTACTACTTATACTTCCCTCTAAATGTTTGCTATTAGTTGTATGTAGTCTAAATCTGTTTTTTTCTAGTTCATCTTTCAATAGACTTTCAAACTCAACTGCTATTCTTTTATAGCCAGGAGTATTTACGTTAGCAATATTGTTAGATATAGCAGCATGTCTTAGAGAAGCACCGTCAAGAGCTTTTTTTAGAAAATCCGTCGCGTTAAACATTTTATTTACCATAAATATACCACCTTTAAAGATACTTTGTACATTTTTCGACTTTCCTAGTTTAACATTATTTATTTATTTTATTTTTTTTTTACTTTTTAGTCAAACAAATTTATATATAAACATAATAGTAACTTATTCTACTTATTTTTTGCTTTTCCTTCTATACGATGTAAATAATTATCGAATTTAGCGATTTAGTTCGTAAGACCTAAAAGGATTTACTTTATTATCATCATTGGGTTCTAAGAGCAATAAAAAAAGCCGATAGAAAACTATCAACTTTTATTTAATATCTTAAGCTCTTCTAGAAGCTTATCATTTAAAACTTTAATATGTGTTCCCTTCATACCCAATGATCTAGATTCGATTACACCAGCGCTTTCAAATTTTCTTAATGCATTTACTATTACAGATCTAGTAATTCCCACCCTATCTGCAATTTTACTAGCCACTAATAAGCCCTCTGTTCCATCTAATTCATTAAATATATGCTCTATTGCTTCAAGCTCTGAATATGAGAGTGTCCCAATAGCCATTTGAACAACAGCTTTTTTCCTTGCTTCTTCTTCTATTTCTTCATTCTTAGATCTGAGTATTTCCATTCCTACAATAGTAGCGCTATACTCTGCTAAAACTAAATCTTCCTCAGAAAACCTTCTTCCAAATCTGGCTAATACTAAAGTTCCTAATCTTGTCCCTCCACTTATTAGAGGTATTATAGTTGTAATTTTATCTCGATAGTCACAAGTTGAAACCTGATCAAAGACACATTCAGATATCTCGTTAATATTTTCTTTTGTATCAGTTATTTTTAATAATTCATTGTTGTATTCTTCTGGAAATCTTTTTTCTTCAACTACTTCATTGTGGAGTATACCACATTCAAAACCTTCGTGTAATGCAAATCCTAGGACTCTTCCTTTTCTACTTGAAATATAGACGTTTGCATCTAGTATATCTGATAATACCTTACTTAACTCGGTAAAAGACACAGGTTGTGTTCCGGTGTTTTGCAATATTTTGTTTAGCCTTCTCGTCTTTGACAATAAACTTTCACCCATATAAATCCTCCTTCTTGACTATTGTCATGCTCTTTTCAACCTAACTTTCTGCTTTTTTCATATTTGAGTTCAAAATTTTTTATAACAATTTGAGCTATAATTTTTGTTTGAAAATGTAAAGCTTAATACAATTTAGTCTTCAATTTATTATATTGGACAGAATAAAAGAAATATTATCATACTTTTCGCAATATTTCAACACATTAAGTTGTTTAGGCAATAATTTGTTATATGTTTTATTAATTAGTCTTTAATAATCTCAGCAAAATCACAGTTTTGATTAATGCATTTCTTTTCATTGCCTCTTTTCGATTTCTTTTCAACTAAAATGCCCTTACATTTTGGACATTGCTCATTAAGCGGTTTATCCCAAGAAACAAAGCTGCATTCTGGGTAGTTATTACATCCATAAAATTTTCTACCTCTTTTAGATGTTCTCTCAACAATGTCTCCGCCACATTCAGGGCATTTGACTCCTATATCTTGAGTGATAGGTTTAGTATTTTTGCACTCTGGATACCCAGGGCATGCCAAGAATTTTCCATATCTACCCATCTTTACCACCATATTTCTACCACATTTATCACACTTCACATCTGTTACTTCATCTTGTATTTCAATTTTGCTAATCTCTTTTTCGGCAATTTCTAATTCCTTAGCGAAATCTTTATAAAAATATTCAATTACTTTTTTCCAATCAATATTTTCTTCTTCAATTTTATCAAGTTGCTCTTCCATCTCAGCAGTAAATTCTTCATTGACTATACCTTTAAAATATTCTTTTAGTAAATCTGTAACTACTATGCCTAATTCAGTAGGTTTAAATACTTTTTTTTCCAATATGACATATCCCCTACTTAAAATAGTACTTATAGTAGGAGCATAGGTACTAGGTCTACCAATTCCTAATTCTTCTAACGTTTTAACTAATGAAGCTTCAGTATATCTTGGTGGAGGTTGTGTAAAATGTTGTTGAGGCTCTATGTCTTTAATACTTAATTCTTCACCCACTTCTAATTCTGGTAATAATATATCTTTTTCATCTTCAGAAGAATTATACACTTTCAGAAATCCATCAAAGACAATCTTTGACCCTGTAGCTTTAAATATGAAATTTTTAGCATTTATCTTAATTGAAAGTGTTTCATATAATGCTGGAGCCATTTGGCTTGCCACATAACGTTCCCAAATTAGCTGATAAAGTTTATATTGATCTTTTTTCAATGAATCTTTTACCATGCTTGGTACTCTGAATACTGATGTAGGTCTAATAGCTTCATGAGCATCTTGAACTTCTTTTTTCTTATTAGTTTTGTTTTTATTAGGAGTTCCTTGATAGTTCTCTCCAAATTCGCTTTTTATAAATTCATTGGCACTTTTTTGAGCTTCTTCAGAAATCCTTGTTGAATCAGTTCTAATGTATGAAATAAGACCTATTGTTCCTTCTCCTTTTATGTCAACACCTTCATATAATTGTTGGGCTATCATCATGGTTTTTTTAGTAGAAAACCCAATACGCCTTGATGCCTCTTGCTGCAAGCTACTTGTCGTA
>CAYYDM010000009.1:7987-42283 GCA_964470635.1 uncultured Clostridia bacterium
AAAAGGAGGATAAGGATTTCTATTTTTTTTCCCTTTTTTTACATCTTGGACAATAAACGCTTCATTTTTCACAGCAGAAATTATTTCTTCAACCTGTTCTTTGGTATTTAGTTCAATTTTTTGTTCTTCATTATCTTTTTTTTCACCATAGAACGTTGCTTTAAATTTAGTATTATTTTTTATCAAAATAGCATCTAATGACCAATATTCTTTAGGAACGAATTTTTCTATTTCTTTTTCTCTATCACAAATTAATTTCGTAACAACAGATTGTACCCTACCTGCACTAAGGCCTTTTTTTACTTTTTTCCAAAGTAAAGGACTTATTTTATATCCTACTAATCTATCTAATACTCTTCTAGCTTGTTGTGCATTTACTAGTGATTTATTTATAGCTCTGGGATTCTTAATAGCATTTTGTATGGCACTCTTCGTGATTTCATGAAATTCTATTCTGTTTTTATTGTCTTCATCTAATTCCAGAATATTTGATAAGTGCCAAGATATTGCCTCACCTTCTCTATCAGGGTCTGTAGCTAAAAATACTTTTCTTGCTTTTTTAGCTTCACTTTTTAGTTCCTTTATTATAGGACCTTTTCCCCTAATGGTAATATATTCTGGTTCAAAGTTATTATCTATATCTATCCCAAGTTTGCTTTTGGGTAAATCTCTAATATGTCCAACAGAAGCTTTTACTTCATAATTTTTTCCTAAAAATTTCGATATAGTTTTAGCTTTTGCAGGTGATTCAACAATAACTAAATCCTTTGCCAAAACTTCCACCTCCAAATAAAATAATGTCTGTTATTATATCAAAAATGATATTTAAAATCCATAATGACTATTACCTAACAGTATAAATCCTGCCTGGCATTTGCTTAATGACGCCTTTCATTTCAAGTATTGTAAGCATACTGTTTAACTCAATAATTCCTATACCTGTCCTATAGGTTATCAAGTCGCAATGTATAGGCTTTTCTGATATACATTTTATTATTCTAACTTCGTCATCACTAAATAGAGAATAATCAAATTCAACTTTCCGGTTAATTCTTGAATACCGTTCAAATAAATCTGGTATTTCTTCAATTACATCTTCAACTGACATGACTATCTTAGCTCCATCTTTAATTAGAAGATTAGTACCCCTGCTAAAAATACTATTTATATTGCCAGGTACTGCAAACACATCTTTACCTTGCTCCATAGCATGATGGGCAGTTATTAAGGAACCACTTTTCTCAGTTGCCTCTATCACTACTACTCCTAAAGAAAGTCCGCTAATAATCCTATTTCTTTGAGGGAAATTATAGGGTAAAGGCTGAGTTCCTAAAGGGAATTCTGAGATTATACAACCATTATCTTGAATTTTATTATATAGTTCCCTATTTGAACTAGGATAAACCACATCTACTCCGCATCCTAGAACAGCAATTGTTCTAGTTCTGTTATTTAGTGCACTAATATGAACCTGTGTATCAATTCCCTTTGCCATACCACTTACCAATGTAATTCCTAATTCGGCAAGCTCACTTGAGATCTTTTCTGCTACCCATTTGCCATATGAAGTGGATTTTCTAGCACCAACAATAGCAACTGAAGTTTCATCTTCAGGCAATAACTGGCCTTTTAAATATAAGACTCTTGGATTATCATTGATGTATCTAAGAATACTTGGGTATTCATTATCATAAGATGTTATAACCTTTACTTTGCTATCTTTTATCTTTTTAAATAAGTTTTCGTAATATAAGTCATTTCTATTCTTAATAATTTCACGTTTTGTTTTATCGTTTATTTCTTTAATAGATAATATGTCATTAGTATCTATGTTCCAAAGATATGACAATTTATCAAACTTATTTTCTAATATGTCTATCGTTTTATTACTTACTCCTTCAATGCTCGAAAGCCATATTAATATATATCTATTATCCATATTAGACCATCCTTGAACATTTTTATTTACCAATATTTTCTATCTAAATTTCTATATTGAATAGCTTCTGCCAAATGATGATATTGAATAACTTCCTGTTCTTCTAAGTCTGCAATTGTCCTTGCCACCTTTAAAACTTTATTATATGCTCTAGCACTTAGTCCAAGTTTCTCAAATGCATCTTTTATAAGCTTTTTGCTTTTAAAATCCAATTTACAGTACTTGTTTATATTTTTTGTAGACAACTGTGAGTTAGAAAAAATATTTTCGTTTTTATATCTTTCTAGTTGTAATGCCCTTGCTTTATTTACTCTTTCCCTAATTTCTTTTGATGACTCTTGGTTAGAATTGTCTCTCTCTAAATCATCATAGGCCACAGGTGTTACTTCTATATGAATATCTATTCTATCTAACAGAGGGCCACTAATTTTACCTAAGTATCTTTCAATATTCTTTTGACTACAGCTACACTGATGAACTGGATCGCCATAATAGCCACATGGACATGGGTTCATACTAGCTACTAACATAAACTTAGTTGGATAGGTTAGTGTTGCATTTACTCTAGAAATGGTTACTATTCCATCTTCCATAGGTTGCCTAAGAACCTCAATAACGTTTTTCGAAAATTCTGGCAACTCGTCTAAGAATAAAATACCGTGGTGTGCCAATGATATTTCCCCAGGCTTAGGTATCCTTCCTCCTCCTATTAACGAAATAGCTGAAGTAGTGTGATGAGGTGCTCTAAAAGGCCTATTAACAATAAACGGTTTATTATTTAGCAATCCAGCAATACTATATATTTTAGTTATTTCTAAGGATTCTTCAAATGTAAGCTTTGGTAATATAGAAGGAAGCCTTCTAGCAGCCATGGTTTTTCCAGAGCCAGGAGGCCCTAGAATAATTACATTGTGATGACCGGCAGCTGCAACTTCCATGGCTCTCTTTAAGGCATGTTGACCCTTTATATCAGCGAAATCATCATAATAGTTATCTTCTTCATTAATTGTTAAAATACTTGATGATGTATATGATTCTATAACTAATTCACCATTCAGATATAAAACTAAATCTCTTATGTTCTTTACAGGAATAGTCTCAATATTTTTTACTACACTACATTCGTCTCCATTATCAAAAGGAATAATTACTCTTTTGATTCCTTGCTCCATCAAAGAAATAGTTATTGGTAGAGCGCCATCAACTCTGCTAATATTTCCATCTAAAGATAATTCACCTATGAAACAGGTATCTTCAAATATTCTATGTTTAATAACATCCATAGCGCTTAGTATTCCAATGGCTATAGATAAATCCAATTGAGAACCTTCTTTTCTTGTATTAGCAGGTGCAAGATTTACAGTAATCCTACTTAAAGGAAACTCGTAATCACTATTTTTTATAGCTGTTCTTACCCTGTCCTTTGATTCCTTTATGGATATATCAGGAAGACCTACTATGTTAAACATAGGAAGACCACGAGAAATATCTGTTTCAACATCCACGATAGAACCATCTAAGCCTTGCAGGACACATGTCTTAACTTTAGATAGCATATGACTTTTCTCCTTTTTATTCAACTAAAATAAATAATAGTTTTATCAGAATAATTGTCATATTTTAGTTTATTCTATATTCATGTATAATTCAATAGAAAATTTATTATTCCTTTAAATTTTCAGAATATTTAGCTCATATGTCTTTTTATAAACATCATTTATAAATATGAAATAATTTAAAAAACTGCCACTACTAATGGCAGTTAAATGTTTAAATTTTCTCTACAATACCATATTCTATTCCAAAAGTGTCTACCGTAGCCTTTTTTATCTTCTGATCTTCTAAAGGTTTATCGTTATAATCTCTTTTAACATTTACTATTTTATCAACTTCCTCCAAGCCTTCGATTACTTTTCCAAAAGCAGCATATTCATCGTCTAAATGAGGTGCTTTCTCTACCATAATAAAAAATTGTGAACCTGCGGAGTTTGGCATCATAGATCTAGCCATGGAAATGATCCCTCTTTCATGTTTTAAATTATTATCAAATCCATTGCTTTTAAATTCTCCTTTTATAGAATAGCCTGGTCCACCAGTTCCATTGCCATAAGGACAACCGCCCTGTATCATAAAGCTAGGAATTACTCTATGAAATGTTAGACCGTCATAATAACCTTTTTCTACTAATGAAATAAAGTTCTTTACTGTATTTGGAGCAATTTCAGGGTATAATTCTACTTTAATAATATTTCCATTCTCCATATCAATTGTTACTACAGGTTTATTATTCATCTTGATCCTCCTATTTATTATGGATTGATTATACATATAAAGTACTGAGATACAGCACATATTATTATATAATGTTTTCGCGGATTTTAAAACACATAATATTAAAATATTATTTGATGATAATTATAAACTTCTAAATTAACTAGCACAACAGATAAAATTATTATTATTTATTACCTAATGTAATATTCCTTGGGAAATAGCCAAATACCGACATTGTCTTCTCTACAATATAATATTTTGTAACTTTATACCATCATATGTCTAAAAGAATAAAAAACTATCAATTGAACATAATATAATTATGTTAACTCATTTTGTTTTATATGGATTGTTAGGAATGTTAATGGAAATATTTTGGACTGGTTTACATTCCTTATTATCAGGTGATCTAAATTTAATAAGCAAAACAAGTATTTGGATGTTTTTTATATATGGTTCAGCAGTATTTTTAGAACCCATACATGATAATATAAGGAGGAAAAACATTTTTATCAGAGGTGTAGTATGGGCGGTTTTAATATATGCTATTGAATTTCTCAGCGGTTTTCTTCTAGAACAATTAATTGGTTCATGCCCATGGGATTATAGAGATTCAACTAAATACACAATACGGGGATATATAAGATTTGATTATTTTCCTGCATGGTTTATAGTAGGTCTACTTTTCGAAAAAGTACATGACTTTTTCGATGAAAAACTCACTAGAATAATATAGTGATAACCCTATGAATTAAGTCCAGAAAGCATTCTGAATATGGTTTACCTTATTCTTTGTATTTAAGAAAACTTCAATAATATCAAATCTATATTGGTAGTCAGTTAGTCCCTTAAAGTTAATATAGCTTTGTGCAGTTCTGATTATTTTTTGCTGCTTTCTATAGTCAACTGATTCATAGGGTAAACCATATTTGTTATTATTCCTTGCTTTTACCTCTACAAAAACAATTATTTGATTTTTTTGTGCAATAATATCTATTTCCCCTGTTTTAGACCTAAAATTCCTTTCTATTATTGCATACCCATTTTCTAGTAAGTAATTAGTAGCTATATTTTCACCAATAATCCCAATATCCCTTCTGTTATCCATGATAACTCTCCTTTTCTCTGTCAAGGTTGTAAATAAAAGATAGAATTTCTGCAACTGCTGTATACAGTTCTTCTGGTATTTCTTCAGTAATCTCTAGCTTTACTAAATTATCAGCTAATACTTTATCTTCAATAATGTGTATACCTTCTTCAATGCCCTTTTCAATAATTTTATCCGCAACTACTCCTTTTCCTTTTGCTATTACAAAGGGAGCATCTTTTTTATCTGTATCATATTGTATAGCAACTGCAACTTTTCTATCTTTTTTTTTATACAATATCATCACACCCTAACATTTAGATTATAGTTTAGTAATTCATCATCTATAAACATATTTAATAAATCACTTTCTTTATCTTCCCTAAAATCAATTAATATATTTTGGTATCCTAATTTCTTTAAAGATTTTGTTAAATCTTCAAATTTCTTATTAAAGAAAACCTTAAATTCTTTCTCTATTACAAAATCTAATTTTATAGTCTCATGATTAATATTACAAAACACATCCACTTTTCTTAAGTTTTTAGTATTTAGTGATATAAACAAACTATAGTTATTATTTTTTAATTTATTTTTCTTCTTTAATATATATACGTTATTGTTATTTTTTTCTTTATTAAACTCAATAGGCATGTGAATAAAGGTATAGTATGAATTTATCTTATTGTGTAACTCTATGCTTTCAAAAAAATTATTCAATTTTGTATTCAAATCTTTATCAATATTTTTTTTAGTTGAAATAGAAGGTTTTATTTGTTCTAAAATACTATTCATTTCACTTAAAAATGTTTTTACACTTTCCTTATTAAAGGTATTTTTGTTATCAATCTTTACAAGCTTAAAATTAGCTTTATTAAAAATATCACCCTGATCATTTGAAAATTCATTATCTCTTTGACTATGATCCTTCAAATAGTCAAGGAGTTCAAATAAAGGTTTAATTATTCCGTCATCATTATCAATTAAATTCATTACCTTTTCAATATTCCCTAGTGATATATCTAAACCAAGTTTCATCAAAAAAACTACTTTGTTTATGATACTCATGGACGTAGTATATTCCGGAAAAACAGTATCCAATTTAGGGTAAATAGTTTCAGTAACATCTATAAAGTTTATATCGCTTGTATCACTAATTGGGTCAACATTGTTCTTGCTCCCAGTTGCAAAATTACTATGTATGACCTCATCATTATTGGTATTTCTAACAATATCAGGGCTAGTGTTTACTTTAATTAGTTTCATAACACTTTCATCTAATGGGGTTTTTTCAGAATTAATTATATATACTTTATCATCCTGTTGCATACTTTTAAGATTGTTAAGCTTGTCTACGTTTTTAATTATATTAGTAACATTTTCTTGCGACAAAGGCATCTTAAAGCCAAGAATTGTCTTAATAACATGTACATTCTCATCACTTTTTGGTAGATTGTAAGCATCTAATACTCTGTTAACAAAAATCTCTACTTTTCTTTCAGTAGTATAATTTCCATTACTAGAAATTGTTAATTCTTCCTGATTAGTTGGTAATAAAAATATTTTATTATCTTCAATACTTTTTACTAGAAATGTCAATAGTTTATTCTCCATATTTTCAAGATTTATACTAGCTTTTGCTTCTAGTAATTCTCCGTTATCAAGAACAATAATAACATTTTCACCATTTACCTCTGCAACTTTAGCTTTAATAAATGATCCATCTTTTAGAGATTTATTATCAATTAATAGATTTTTATTTAAATAAGTATTAGTTATCTTCACCTTAATCACCAAACATTTCTTTTTATTTTGGGGAGCCAATAATCTTTGTTAAGAAACTCTTTCTATGTATTAAGCAAGGTCCATATTTTTTTATTGATTCAATATGGGCTTTCGTTCCATAACCCTTATGCTTTTCAAAACCATACTGAGGATATTCACTAGCCCATTTATCACATTTTCTATCTCTATATACCTTTGCAATTATGGAGGCAGCTGCTATACCATGGCATTTTTCATCCCCTTTAATTATGCTGCTTTGTGGGATGTCAATGGCTAACTTTTCTGCATCAATTAAGACGTAATCTGGGACTATCAGGTTACCATATATATCCTTTAAATCATCTATAGCCTTCTTCATGGCTAATAATGTACATTCTTTTATATTGAACTTGTCAATTGCTTTGGAATCCATACTGCCTATGCCTATGGCAATAGCATTTTCCTTTATAATATCATAGAGATACTCTCTTTTTTTTGCGGTAAGTTTTTTAGAATCTTTTACACCTTCTATTAATAGCCCAGCAGGAAGTACTATAGCACAAGCTACAACATCACCAGCTAGACATCCTCTCCCAACTTCATCTATGCATGCAATATATTTATAACCTTTATCCCATAACTCCTGTTCTAACTCTAGCATGTTATTTACCTCCAATTAGATTTTAACTACAATAGCTGGTATTTATTTCTTGTGTTTTCCTATCTTATATAAATTTTAAGCCCTCCTAATAATATCGGAAGGCTAGTCGTTATTCTTTATATCTTCTGGATATTCTAATGTAATTCTTCCAATTAATCCTCTTCTAAATTCATCGAGTATTAGATGACTAACTCTTGTATAGTCTATCTCTTCTTTTTTTAAGAGGCATCCTCTCTTAGCCGCAATTTTTTCCATAATTTCAATAGGCTCACTGTTCCCTACCACTATGTCATATCTGTTTTCCAAAAGGCTTTCATATCTATCTTTTAGTCTTTCCACTAACTTAAGTGCCAGAGTTTCAATGTCCATTATCTCATCCTTAATTGCTCCTGTAAACGCTAAGTTTAAGGCTACATTTTCGTCATCAAATTTTGGCCAAAGTATTCCTGGAGTATCTAATAATTCTATGTTACCTTTCAATTTTATCCACTGCTTCCCCTTAGTTATTCCCGGTCTATTTCCAGTCTGTGCACCTTTTCTTCCTGCTAAAGAATTAATTAATGTTGATTTTCCTACATTAGGGATTCCTACAATCATAGCTCTAATAGAAGTGCTTTTAATTCCTTTTTGCTCTCTTAATTTTAGCTTTTCTTCTACCGCTTTATTTGCTTCATTAATTATGTTCCCTATACCAAAATTACTTATTGAATTAGTTAAAACAACAGGCATATCATTTGATTTATAATAATCAATCCATTTCTGATTTGCCTTTTCATTACTAATATCACTTTTGTTCATAATAACTATTCTAGGCTTATTGTTGATAATTTTATCAATATCAGGATTCTTGCTACTATAAGGAATTCTGGAATCAAGTAGTTCTATCACTATATCTACAAGTTTTAGATTATTAATAATCAAATCTTTAGTTTTCTTCATATGCCCAGGATACCAGTTTATATTCATATTATCACCAACCCTTAATTAGTTGCTTATGGCTTAGTTAATTAATCTATATCCTAAAAACAAATATTGGGACTGTAGCCAGTCCCAATTTATTAATAATTTGTTTTCTCTTTTACTTTTGCTGATTTTCCTTGTCTTTCTCTTAAGTAATTAAGCTTAGCTCTTCTTACCTTACCTTTTCTTGCTACAACTAGCTTTTCAATCCTTGGTGAGTGTAGAGGGAAAGTTCTTTCTACACCTACTCCATAAGAAATTCTTCTTACAGTGAAAGTTTCGCCTAGACCTCCACCTTGTCTTTTAAGTACTGTTCCTTCAAAGACCTGAATTCTTTCTCTGTTACCTTCTTTAATTCTATAGTGTACTTGTACAGTATCTCCTACATTAAAGTCAATAACTTCATTATTGATTTGTTCTTGTTCAAGCATTTTAATGATGTCCATGTTATTACCTCCCTTCCTCCTAGATGTTCTTGCTTTTTGCAGAGGACCATCCGTTTTCCACAAATGTCATTATAGCATATATAATATTTTATTACAACTTATTTTTATCTCTAGTACTCTTTTTATCAATAATGTCTTTCAATATTTTTTGCTCATTTTCATTGAGTTTTCTACTTTTAATTAAATCTGGTCTTCTCTCATAAGTTGTTTTTAATGATTGGTATTTCCTCCATTCATCAATTTTCTTATGATTGCCAGATAATAGAACTTCAGGAACCTCAAAACCATTAAATATTCTAGGTCTAGTATAATGAGGATATTCTAGAAGACCATTATAATGGGACTCATCAATATAAGATTCTTCACTGTTTAGTACCCCAGGTAACAGCCTTACAACAGAATCTACTATAGCCATTGAAGCAATTTCTCCACCTGTTAATACATAATCGCCAATAGAAATCTCGTCATCAATATAGTTTTCAATTATTCTATTATCTATGCCTTCATAATGTCCACATAATAATATAAGATGTTCTTCTGATGATAAATTATTAGCAATTTCTTGATTATAGGTTTTTCCCTTTGGACTAAGATATATTACTCTACTCTTTTCGCTTTTTACTGACTCAATTGCATTAAATATGGGTTCAGGACTCATAACCATTCCAAGTCCACCACCAAAAGGATAGTCGTCTACTCTTTTATGTTTATCTTTTGAGAAATCCCTAATATTTATACAGTTTACTTCGGCTATATTACTATTTACCGCTCTTCCAATTATGCTAACATTTAAAAAGCTTTGAAAGATTTCAGGAAATAGCGTAAGTATATCTATTTTCATTCTATCAATCCTTCAATAGGTTCAATAATCATTTTTCTGTTTTCTATATCAATAAGTTTAATAACATTCTTTATAGCAGGTATTAAATACTCCTTCTCTATACCTTTTATTAAATCCTTCCCTTTAACCACATAAACATCGTTACCACCAGGTTGCAAAACGTCCATTATTTCTCCAAGCTCATTTCCATCAGTACAGAATACCTTTAATCCTATTATTTGAAAAATAAAATATGAGTCTTCAGATAGTTCTAATACATCTTTTTCATCAATAACAATATACCTATCCTTATACTTTAAGACATCGTTGATATTATTATATCCTTTGAATTTTAGCATTACAAATCCTTTGCTATACCAGACCTTTTCTATTTCAATAGGACTTTTGTCATCTTCAATATAGATTGAATGTAATTTTTCGAACCTATTAATATCATCAGTTAAAGGTAATACTTTAACATCACCTTTTATTCCATGTGTATTAACTATTTTACCTACTCGAATATATTTCATGTATACACCTACCATTTTAATAGCATATATTCTGTAATAAAGAATGCAAGTTATTTAAATAAAGTTGAATTTGGAAATATTTAAAGCTTATTCAAATGAATTGTAACTATATTTGTATGCATTTTACTGTATTTTAATACTAAATTGTATAAAAGAAAGGGGTTAGCTAAACTAATCCCCTATTGTATAATTTCTACTACAACTCTTTTGTTTTCTTTTATTGCAGCTGCTTTTACTAAGGTTCTAATAGCTTTAGCAATTCTGCCTTGTTTTCCTATAACCTTTCCCATGTCTTCTGGGGCTACCTTTAACTCAATGATAATTGATTGAGTACCTTCTATTTCATTTACAATAACCTCATTTGGATTATCAACAAGTGCTTTTGCTAGTATTTCAACTAATTCTTTCATCTATTTCACCCCCCGAAAGCAATTATTCGGATTTCTTTGTAGCTTCATGTTTTTCTAAAACACCATTGTTTTTGAACAAATAATTGACTGTATCTGTTGGTTTAGCGCCATTATTTAGCCATTTAATTGCTTTTTCATCATCAATAACAACTTCTTTTGGTTCTGATATAGGATTATAGTATCCAATCTCTTCAATAAATCTACCATCTCTTGGTGAACGAGAATCTGCTACTACAATTCTATAGAATGGTTTTTTCTTAGAACCCATTCTTGTTAGTCTGATTTTTACTGCCATTTTTTCACCTCCTTCAAAATCTTAAATTATTTTAAAAAGGTAAGCCAAACTTTCCTCTTTTCTTCATGGTTTTTTCCATTCCTGAAAATTTCTTAAGCATTTTCTTTGTTTCATTAAACTGTTTAAGAAGCTTGTTTACCTCTTGAATGCTAGTTCCACTTCCTTTTGCAATTCTTTTCCTTCTGCTTCCATCAATTATTGCTGGATTCAATCTTTCTCCCTTAGTCATAGATTGAATAATAGCTTCTATATGAACTAATTCTTTTTCATCTACATTGAGATTCTTTAATTGTTTTGAATTTACTCCTGGTATCATCTCTAATATTTGGCTCATAGGCCCCATATTTTTCATTTGCTGTAATTGATCTAAAAAGTCCTCAAAAGTAAATTGCTGACTACGTAACTTTTTTTCAAGTTCTAAAGCTTTTTTTTCATCAAAATTTGCTTGGGCTTTTTCAATTAAGCTTAACATGTCTCCCATGCCTAATATTCTAGATGCCATTCTATCAGGATAAAAAGTTTCTAACTGATCTAATTTCTCGCCCATACCAACAAACTTAATTGGTTTATTGGTTACTGTTCTTATCGAAAGTGCTGCTCCTCCTCTAGCATCACCATCAAGCTTCGTCAATACTACTCCTGTAATCCCTAACTTATCATTAAAGGATTCAGCAACTGTTACTGCGTCTTGCCCTGTCATTGCGTCAACAACTAATAGGATCTCATTAGGATTAACTTGTATTTTTATATTTTGAAGTTCTTCCATCAATCCCTCATCTATATGAAGTCTTCCAGCAGTATCTATAATGATAAGGTCATTTCCATTTTTCTTTCCATGCTCTATTGCGGCTTTTGCTATATTAACAGGGTTCTGTTTATCACCCATAGCGAAAACTGGTATGCCAACTTTCTCGCCAACAACCTCTAACTGCTTAATTGCAGCAGGCCTATAGATATCGCAAGCCACAAGCAAAGGTCTTTTACCTTTTTTCTTTAATAAAGCACCTAATTTCCCAGAGGTAGTAGTCTTACCTGCCCCTTGAAGTCCACACATCATTATAACTGTAGGAGGTGTATTTGAAAATTCTATTTTACTTTCTTTTTCACCCATTAACTTGGTTAATTCTTCATTAACTATTTTGATTACCTGCTGTCCAGGTGTTAAACTTTCCATGACCTCGTAGCCTATAGCTCTTTCCTTAACTGCGTTCACAAAGTTTTTAACTACTCTAAAGTTAACATCAGCTTCCAAAAGAGCCAGCTTTACTTCTCTCATAGCATTGTCTACATCTTTTTCAGAAAGCTTACCTTTCCCTTTCAGCTTACCTAAAGCATTTTGTAGTTTTTCAGCTAAACCTTCAAAAACCATCACTTAACCTCCTGGCCAATTTCTAATATCTCTAGAGCAATTTCTTTAATCTTATTAATATCTTCCTTAACAAGTGTAAAGTTAGTATCATCAAGTACTTTCATTACTTCATCCGTGTATTCTAAAATGTTTTTTATTTTTTCCTTGTTTTTAGAAAACTTCTCAACTAAACCCAGCTTTTCTTCATAGGCAAAAAGTTTACTCTCAGATCGCTTTAATAAATCATGAACTCCTTGTCTGCTTATACCAAGATGTTCTCCAATTTCACTTAATGATAGATCATGTATATAATAAAGCTCAATAGCTGTATATTGCTTATCATTCAATAGTTTTCCATAAAAATCAAATAGAAAACCAATTTCAACAATCTTCTCAAACATATAACCACCAACATTAATTTAGTGTAAAGATATTTGCTTGACAGTGATATTTTATATCAGAAAATATCCTTTGTCAACATTTATTCTATAAATTTATTCTTCAAAAATCGCTTCTACAAAGCTTACTGCATTAAAGTCTTGTAAATCGCTTATTTTTTCTCCTACACCAACTAACTTAACTGGCACATCTAGCTCCGATTGTACAGCTAAAACTACTCCTCCTTTAGCAGTACCATCAAGCTTAGTTAATACTATTCCAGTTATATCACATGCTTCTTTAAATACTTTTGCTTGAGAAACAGCATTTTGTCCAGTAGTCGCATCTACTACAAGTAACACCTCTTTTTTTGCTTCTGGGTATTCTCTTTCTACAACTCTGAATATTTTAGTAAGTTCATTCATAAGATTCTTTTTGTTGTGTAGTCTTCCAGCAGTATCACAAATTAGCACATCAACTTTTCTAGCTTTTGCTGCTTGAATTCCATCATAAATAACCGCTGCAGGGTCTGAACCCTCTTGGTGTGAAATGATATCAACACCAGCTCTATTGCCCCATTCCTGTAATTGTTCAATTGCCGCTGCTCTAAAAGTATCACCAGCTGCTATGAGAACTTTCTTGCCTTCTGATTTTAGTCTTGAAGACAACTTACCTATAGTTGTAGTTTTACCCACTCCATTTACCCCAACTACTAAAATAATTGCAGGGGAAGGTTCAATATCTAACTTACTAGATTCACCTTTAGTCAAAACATCTCTAAGAACTTCCTTAAGCAGCTCTCTTACATCAGACACTTCATTAACTTTTCTTTCTTTTACTTTTTGCCTTAACTCATCAATAATAGCTAATGAAGTATTGACACCAACATCTGCAGTTATTAACACTTCTTCCAAATCCTCAAAAAGTTCTTCTTCTACCTTTTTATAAGACTTTAATATTTGGTCAACTTTTTCGGTAATACCCTTTCTAGTTTTGGAAAGTCCATCCTTTAGCCTACCAAAAAAACCTGTTTTTTCCGTATCTGCATTGTCTACAGTATGATTTTCTTCAACAGTTTCATCCTCACAGACTTCTAAGTTGTTTTCTGTTTCTTCATTATCTACATCATTTTGGATTTCGAAATCATATTCAACAAAGTCTTCTTCTTGTAAAGTATTATAATCAATTATTTCTTCAATATCATCTTTTTCATTATCAAAATCTTCAGTTAAGATTTCTTCATTAGACTTACCATCATGATAAGGTTCTTCTTTCAACTCATCCTTAATGTCATTATCTTTATTCTCTTCGTTGTTTTTCTTACCCCATTTAAATAAGTTTTTGAACATTATGATACCTCCTCCTAACTAGCTATTTCATCACTTTTTTCTGAAAGTTTTACTGAAATTAACTTACTTACTCCTTCTTCTTCCATAGTTATCCCATATAATGAGTCAGCACATTCCATAGTTCCTTTTCTATGGGTTATAATAATAAACTGTGTTTCATTAGAAAATTCCCTAAGATAATCTGCGTATCTATAAACATTTGCGTCATCAAGCGCTGCTTCTATTTCATCAAGTATACAAAATGGTGTCGGTTTAGTCTTTAAAATTGCAAATAAAAGAGCAATAGCCGTTAACGCTCTTTCTCCACCAGATAGTAGTGATAAGTTTTGTAATTTTTTTCCCGGAGGTTGAGCTATTATTTCTATACCGCTAGTAAGAATATTCTCTTCATCCTCTAGAAACACATCTGCTTTGCCACCACCAAACAGTTTAGAAAAAACCTCACTAAAGTTTAATCTTATTATATCAAAACTTTCTTTAAACTGTTGCTTCATTTTTAAATTCATATCTTTAATAACAACATCAAGTGAATCCTTAGCTTCAATTAAATCTTCCTTTTGTGTTTTCAAGAATTCAAATCTTTCACTTACCTTTGTAAATTCTTCAATAGAGTCTAAATTAATATTACCTAAAACCTTTATCTTGTTTTTCAGTTCTCTTATTTCGTTTTGGACTCTAGTTACATTCTCGATTTCTTTTCTGTAGTTAAGAGCCACTTCATAAGTCATCTCGTATTCTTCCCACATTTTCAGGTTAATATTTTCTAGTTGCATATTATACTTTTCCTGTTTTACTTCTAGGGAAGATACGCTTTTTTGTAAGTCATTTATTTTTCTATTCATTTCATTTAATTTTTCCTGATCAGTATAATAAGCTTGCATAAAATTATTTCTCTCATTTTTTACTTCATCAAGCTTTATATCATATTCTAAGAGTTCCTCAGAAAGTTGTTTCTTTTCTTCAAGTAATGCATTTAT
This sequence comes from uncultured Clostridia bacterium, assembly GCA_964470635.1. Lineage (GTDB taxonomy): Bacteria > Bacillota > Clostridia > Tissierellales > Proteiniboraceae > Proteiniborus. Next base: position 23,229 of record CAYYDM010000009.1, read on the forward strand.
TCTGCTACTCTCCTCAACAACTTCTATCTCATTATTCTCTCTCTCCTTAATTTTTCTTTCTATTTCTCCCTTGAGCTTAAGTCGAATATCTGAGTAATTGTTAATTGAGTCTATTATAGACTTTAATTCTTGTTTAATAGTAGCTACATTTACTTGTAGTTCAGTATTCCTTTGGGTAAATTCGTCCCTATAGCCTTTTTGTTTTTCAAAATTTCTCGTTAATTCATCAATATTAGCTTGAGTAAAACTAGCCTTTTCATTTAACTCATTCAACTCATTTCCCAAATCGTGAATATCAACTCCCGAATTATTACTTTCATTTATGAGCTGATTTTTTTCTCCTATATACTTTTCAACTAAAGTATTGTTTTTAATAATATCTGATTCACATTGACTATGTCTATTTTCTAATCTTAGCAGATTCATATTCATTTCATTAACTTTTTCTTCTAATTTTAATATGTTATTATCAAGTTCAATTTTCTCTTTTTGATACTCTTGTACTTTATTAATAAAAAGTAAATGTTTGTCATTTAACTCATTTAAGTCATGCTCTAATTCTTTTATCTGTCTATCTCTTCCTAATAAATTTGTAGAACCAGAATTAAAGCTTCCACCTGTCATAGAACCTCCAGGGCTTAATACATCACCATCAAGAGATACAATCTTAAATGAGTGATCACTTTGTTTTGATAGTCTAATCCCGTCATCTAACGTTTCAACTACCAATACTCTACCAAGTAAGTATTCAAATATACTTCTGTATTCACTTTTAAAACTAACTAAATCCGATGCAATGCCTATTAATTCTTTGCATTGTAATATCTTCTTTTCAGTTACATTTAAACCTCTGGCTTTCATGGCTGAAATTGGTAAAAAAGTCACTCTACCTAACTTGTTTTTTTTCAAAAAATCTATAATTATTTTTGCATCTTCTTGGGTTTCTGTTACAATGTTTTGCAATGATGAACCTAGGGCTACTTCTATAGCTTTTTCATATCTCTTGTCTACATTTATTAATTCAGCTACTACACCTTTTACTCCCTTGCCTAAACTATTATTATTCTTACAAGCTAGAAGTACATTTTTTACACTCTTATAGTAGCCCTCGTATTCATCCTTCATTTCCATTAGTAGCTTTAAGTTAGACATCCTTCCATGGATTTGACCTTTAATATTATCAATATCCGTTTTTAAAACTTCTTGGTGCTTAATAATCTCGTTTCTTTTGTTTGCTTTTTCTTTCTTTTCTTTATCAAGTTTATCTAGGGTAGTTTTACAATTTATCATTTCCTCAGAAATAATTTTAATTTGTTTATTGTTTTCTTCAATTTGCAGATTAATAGAGCTAATGTCATGTTCTATTTGCTCTATTCTCTTATCTATACTTTTGCTAAATGTAGCTATGCTATTTAATTTGCTTTTTTTATCGGCTATCTGATTTAGATATTGTATTAAATCACTTTTTCTGTTTTCAATATCTTCTTCAGTTTTCTTCATATCGTTGATTAAGCTTTCTAGTTCCTTATTCTTGTTATCTAATTCAATATTAAAGATCTCAACCTTTTTCTCAAGCTCTAGTTTATAGTTCAGTCCTTGTTTTTCTTTATCATCAACATCACTGATTTGATTCTCAAGCAGCTTTACTTCACTTAAATGTCTTTCAGTTTCTTTTTCTAGATAATATATTCTTTCCTTACTTAAATTTAATTCCCCTTCATTTTTTTCTATGATGTTTTGAGTAGTATATTTTCTGTTTTGGAGTTCTTCTATTGAAGCGTCCATTTTTTCAATTTCATTTTTAACTTTATTGTATTTGTTCTCAAAAGCATCTCTTTTTTCTTCATTGTATTTAAGTTGAGTTACTACCAGTTCTTTTTGCGCTTCTAAATGAGTTATTTCTTCTTTAAGTCTATCAATTTCTCTTACAAAAAGATTAACTTCTAAATCTTTAAGATTTTCTGATAGTAATAGATATTCCTTTGCCTTTTCTGATTGATTTTGTAAAGGTTCAATTTGATTTTCAAGTTCATTTATTATATCGTTGAGTCTTATTAGATTTTCTTTTGTTTTTTCTAATTTTTTCTCTGCTTCTTCTTTTCTAGTTCTATACTTGACTATCCCCGCAGCTTCTTCAAAAATCAGTCTTCTGTCTTCAGATTTTGTACTCAATATTTCATCTATTCTACCTTGTCCAATAATTGAATATCCGTCTTTCCCAACTCCTGTATCCATAAAAAGTTCTCTTACATCCTTTAATCTACATGAGTTTTTATTAATGTAATATTCGCTTTCACCAGATCTAAACACTCTACGGGTAACACATACTTCTGAATAGTCTATAGGAAGTTTCCCATCCTTATTATCGAGGACTAATGTTACTTCTGCATATCCTGTAGGTCTTCTGCTATTAGTTCCAGAAAAAATAATATCTTCCATTTTACTGCCTCTTAAGGTTTTAGCACTTTGTTCTCCTAATACCCAACGTAAAGCATCTGAAATATTACTTTTCCCACTACCATTAGGACCAACAACTGCTGTAATTCCGCCTTTTATTTCTATTTCAGTTTTATCAGCAAAAGATTTAAAACCTTGAATCTCTATTTTTTTAAGAAACAAATCTGTACACCCCAATTCCTAAGGAATATAATATAAATATGAATTAAAGGTTTCCATTTAGGAAACCTGTAGGTATCTATTTTACTATAACTAACCCTTTACTGACTAAATATTTTTCAATAATTTTATTTATTCTTATCTCATAATCCATTTCTTCACTTATAATAAAAAAAGATTCTTTACTTATGTCTTTTCCAATAATCTTCACTTTATCAAGTCCATAGGTTTCCTTTAAAAACTTCAAGTTAGATGAACTTTGTCCTACAAAATTCGATATTTCTCTTTTATTTATATATATTTGTATATGATTATTAACTCTAATATTATCCACAAAAAATATTTTTAAATATTCCCTGTAGACTTTTTCCTCAACTAGCTGTCTAAAAGCAGGATGAAAAGGTCCAGCTATTACATCTTTATTTTCATCAATATTATCTGTGGGTTGAAGTCCCATCCTAATAACATTTATATCATAATAATTAAACAGCATCAACAAGTCTTTACATGTTTCTATAGCTTGTTCTAAAGGTAGTGGAATATATTCCCCCAAATAATATTTCTTTTCTAGGTATGTATCTTTAATGACTAAGGTAGGATATATCCTTACAATACTTGGCTTTAGATTAACCAGCTGTTTAGCAGTAAACAATTCTTTTTCGTAATTACTTCCCGGAAGCCCTACCATCATTTGCAATCCCAATATAAAGCCATAATCCTTTATAAGTTTGGATGCATTAATTACATCAACGTCATTGTGCCCTCTATAACTGTTTTGAAGGACATCTGGAGACATTGACTGAACTCCTAGTTCAATAATATCAACGTCATATTGTTTCAATAAGTTTAGTCTTTCTTTATCTATATAATCAGGTCTTGTAGACAGACGGATTCTATCAATATAACCACTTCTTTTATAAGAATATGCTATTTCTAAAAGTTTTTTTTGAATACTGATGTCTATACCAGTAAAACTTCCTCCAAAAAATGCTATTTCTAATCTTTCGTTAGTATCTGGGATTGTGCTAATATAACTATCAATAGTATGTTTAATATTATCCTCATCAATATCAACACTTTTTTTTGCTATTTTCCTTTGATTGCAAAATATGCAATCATGTGGACATCCCACATGCGGAACAAATATTGGTATTATATGGTGTTTAGTACTCATGCTCAACTTCCATTCTTTCTAATGCTATTTTGGCTGCATTTTGTTCTGCTTCTTTTTTACTTTTACCGACACCTTTTCCTAAGACTCTGCTTTTCACTACAACTTCAGTATAGAATACTTTATTATGATCTGGTCCTTCCTCAGATACTACCTTGTATTCAATTTTTGATTTGGTTTTTTTCTGTAATATTTCCTGAAGCTGAGTCTTATAGTCTATAAACAATTCCCTTCCATTAACTGCATTTTCAATTATCCCAGTCATATGTCTTAATACAAAAGCCTTTGCATTATTAAACTTTCCATCAATATAAATAGAGCCAATTAAAGCCTCAAAAGCATCAGCTAATATTGAAACCCTTTCTCTGCCCCCTGTTACTTCCTCACCTTTTCCTAGAAGCATATATTTACCTAGATCAATTTGTTTTGCAACATAAGAAAGGGATGGTTCACAAACAACTGTAGCTCTTAGTTTAGTTAATTCTCCTTCAGGATAGTTTGAATACTTTGTAAAAATATAATCACTTACTATAAGTCCTAAAACAGAATCTCCTAAAAACTCAAGCCTTTCATTGTATGTAATTTTAAATCTTTTATGTTCATTTGCATAAGAGCTATGTGTCAAAGCCCAATTTAATAATTCAACATTTCTAAATTTATAACTAATTTTAGTTTGGATCTCATTAAGCAAACGAATTCTTTCAGTATTAATTACATATCTCATAGTATTTACCCCCACATAATAATCATTACATAGAGGTATTATTGTAGATGTTTCAAATTGTTTAAAACATCTACAATAATACCCACATACATTAGTTTACTATATAACATGTAGATTATGCAAACAATTTTATGTTCACTAAACCTACATATAAAAAATTTAAGGATTAGAAATCTAACCCTTAAATTTTTTAATAATAATTGATGCATTATGCCCCCCAAAACCAAGGGAGTTAGATACAGCAATATTCACTTCTTCAAAAATACCCTTATTAGGAACATAGTTTAAGTTGCACTCTTCGTCATTTGTTTCATAATTAATCGTTGGAGGTATATATCCATTAGTTATAGCCAATGCACACACACAAGCCTCTATTCCTCCTGCAGCTCCCAATAAATGTCCTGTCATCGATTTAGTAGAGCTTATCTTTAATCTATATGCATGTTCTTTGAATACTCCTTTAATTGCAGCAGTTTCCAGAGCATCATTATAGGAGGTAGATGTGCCATGCGCATTAATATAGTCCACATCTTCAGGTTGAATTTCCGCATCATCCAAAGCCATTTTCATGGCTCTTGCAGCCCCTTCTCCTCCTTCGGAAGGTGTAGTTATATGATATGCATCAGCAGTAGCTCCATATCCAATTACTTCACCGTATATTTTTGCTTCTCTTTCTAATGCATGCTGTAATTCTTCTAATATAAGAACTCCTGCACCTTCCCCCATTACAAAACCATCTCTATACTTATCAAATGGTCTGCTAGCTTTAGAAGGCTCCAAATTATTTGTTGATAATGCCTTCATAGCAGAGAATCCTGCTAAAGCCATAGGTGTAATTGAGGCTTCTGTCCCACCCGTAACTATAATATCGTTGTCTCCTCTTTGAATTACCTTAAAAGCATCTCCAATTGCATTTGTTGATGAAGCACAGGCAGTTACTATAGTTTCATTTACTCCCTTTGCACCTAGCATTATAGAAATTTGCCCTGCTGCCATATTTCCTATCATCATAGGAATAAAAAATGGGCTAACTCGCTTTGGTCCTTTTTCTAATAACTTTTTATGCTGTTCTTCAAAAGTCTCTAGTCCGCCAATACCTGAACCTATTATGACTCCAAATCTTTCTTTTTTTATATTTCTCAAATCAATATTAGCATCTTCTATTGCAAGTTTTGAGGCAGCCACAGCATACTGAGTAAACCTGTCCATCTTTTTTGCCTCTTTTTTGTCTATATAGTCTTCAGGTACAAAGTCTTTTACTTCACCTGCTATTGTAGTACTATAACCCTCAGTATCAAATCTAGTGATATGTGTGATGCCACTTTTCCCCTCAAGAAGAGAATTCCAAAACTCTGTTTTCCCAATTCCTATGGGGCTAATAATCCCAAGGCCCGTTATTACTACTCTTCTTTTCATATTATCCCTACCTATTCTCATATAAAATAAGACTCAGTTCACTAGAAAAATATCTACCTTCTAATACTCAGTCTTTAGTTACAAAGACTATACACTCCCTATATTTTCCAAGGAAAGGCTATAAAATCCTTATCAATATTCTTAAATAAAAATTTAAGAACTAGCATTATATTCTAAAGTAGTGTAAAATAAATTTGTTGTTGTTATTTGTTTCTATATATATTTTTTTAAGGTCCCGACTTAAGCGGGACCCTTTTTTTATTTCTTTACTTTATATGATTTTCAATGTAATCAACCGCATTTTTTACAGTAGATATCTTTTCTGCTTCCTCATCTGATATTTCTATATCAAACTCATCTTCAATAGCCATTATTAGTTCAACAACATCTAATGAGTCAGCATCCAAATCTTCTTGAAAAGAAGCCTCAAGAGTTATGTCTTCTTCTTCAACATCAAGTTGTTCTGCAATTAATTTTTTGACTTTTTCAAATACCATAAGTACACCCCCCTTCAATAAATATATATTATATTAAATTAATATCCCACCATCAACTACAATTGTTTGTCCCGTTATATATTTTGACATATCGCTTGCAAGAAACGCAACAGCATTGGCTATATCTTCTGGTTCTCCAAGTCTATGCAATGTTATTTTCTCTAAATATTCTCCTACAACTTTTTCAGGAAGATTTTCAGTCATATCAGTAGCAATAAAACCTGGAGCCACAGCATTTACTCTAATATTTTTCTTGCCTACTTCTTTAGCCAATGACTTTGTAAAACCAATAATACCTGCCTTTGAAGCAGAATAATTGCACTGTCCTGCATTTCCTGAAATTCCAACTATAGATGCTATATTAATAATGCTACAATCCTTTTGCTTAAGCATATTTCTTATTAGACATTTTGTAACATTAAAGGTACCTTTTAGATTTACATCAAAAACACTATCCCAATCCTCTTCAGACATTCTCATAAGAAGATTATCTTTTGTAATTCCTGCATTATTTACTAGTATGTCAATTTTAGTAAAATAATTCATTCCTTCCTGTATCATTCTTTCAACATCATTCAATTTTGATACATCAGCTTTTATTGCTAATACACGTCTTCCCATATTTTCAATTTCTAGCTGTACTTCTTTTGCTTTTTCTTCATTACTAGAATAAGAAAATAATATATCAGAGCCTAGTGAGGCAAGCTTAATAGCTATAGCTCTTCCTATTCCCCTAGAGCCACCAGTAACTAGCGCTGTTTTCTCTTTAAGATCCATTTCTTCACCCCTAGTGCTTTAATTTTGTCAACAAGTTTTCTAATGTTTCAATGTTTTCAACATTATAAAGGTTCAATTCCTTATCACACTTCTTGCCAATTTTTTTTGCGAATCCTACTAACGTTTTTCCTGGACCTATTTCTATAAGTGTATCCACACCATCACTAATCATACGTTCTACAGATTGTTCCCATAAAACTGACATAGAAACTTGTTTAATTAATAAATCCTTAATTTCATCCTTATTTTCAATGTAATCTGCAGTAACGTTGGAAATAATTCTTTTTAGCGGTTTGCTGATTTCTATATTATTCAACTCGTAACCTAGTTTCATACCTGCACCGACTAACATACTACAGTGAAAAGGTGCACTTACTGGTAAAATTGTTGCTTTTTTCGCACCTTTTTCTTTTGCAATAGTACACGCCTCTCTTACTGCTTCTATCTCGCCTGATAGTACTACTTGACCTGGACAGTTATAGTTAGCTCCTTCAACAATTCCTTTCGAACGTGCTTTCTCGATAATATCAATTATTTCATTATTATTCAATCCAAGGATAGCTGCCATAGTACCTTTACCCTCTGGTACGGCTTCTTGCATATACTTCCCTCTTTTTCTTACTAATCCTATAGCATCCTCAAAGTTTAATGCTTTAGAATATACCAAAGCAGAATATTCTCCTAGACTTAATCCTGCACATGCATCTGCTGATAATCCGTGTTCCTCTATTGCCTTTAGTATTGCTATAGAAGTAGCTAATATAGTAGGCTGCGTAAATTCAGTTTTCATTAATTCTTCTTCTGGTCCTTGGAAACAAAGTTTTTTCATATCTAAATTTAGTATTTCACTTGATATTTCGAATATCTCGCTAGCTTTTGCATATTTATCAACTATTTCTTTACCCATTCCTACATACTGGGCACCTTGACCTGGAAAAACAAAGGCTATTTTTCCCATCTTATCACCTCTAAATTCCGAATATCCTGTTTCTTACTTCATCAGCCTCTGCCATTATGTCCTGTATAACTTCTTCACATGTCTTAATATCTTTTATTAATCCGCTAATCTGACCTGCCATAACAGAGCCGTTTTCTACATCTCCTTCAATAACAGCTTTTCTTAGCATACCAACACCAAAGCTTTCTATAGCTTCTACACCTGCGTTTTGTTTTTCAAGTTCAAGTAGCTTCTTTGTAAATTTATTTTTTAGTACTCTTACTGGATGGCCAGTAGTTCTTCCAGTGACTACTGCATCTCTATCTGATGATCTGATAATTGCAGTTTTATAGTTTTCATGGGCCTGACACTCAACTGTACAAATAAATCTTGTTCCCATCTGGACACCTTTTGCTCCTAATGCTATAGCGGAAATTAATCCTCTTCCATCAGCAATTCCTCCAGCAGCAATTACAGGTATGCTAACTTCATCTACTACTTGAGGAATTAGAGACATAGTAGTCAATTCCCCAATATGGCCTCCAGCTTCAGTTCCCTCTACAATAATTGCATCTGCCCCTATTTTTTCCATTCTTCTTGCTAAAGCAACAGATGGCACCACTGGTATTACCTTGGTTCCTATCTTTTTAAAATTCTCCATATACTTTCCAGGGTTTCCTGCTCCTGTTGTTACTACTGGGACTTTTTCTTCATATAAAAGTTGGATTATTTCTTCCACATAAGGAGATAAAAGCATTACATTAACTCCAAATGGCTTGTTAGTGAGCTTTTTAATCTTATTTATTTCTTCTTTAATTACATCTTTAGGAGCAGCGCCACATCCAATAATCCCTAAGCCACCTGCATTAGAAACAGCAGCAGCTAGTTCTGATGTAGCTACCCATGCCATCCCACCTTGAATTATTGGGTATTCAATATTTAATAATTCACATATCTCAGTTTTGATCAATCTAGAACCTCCTTTCACTATGCCATCTTAATAACATAGCTCCCCAAGTAAGTCCTCCACCAAATCCTATAAGCAAAACAATATCATTATCTTTTATTTTATTTTTCCTCACAGCTTCATCTAATGCTACGGGTATAGAAGCAGAAGACATATTGCCATAGTTCTCTAAATTCACATATACTTTATCTTCTTCAAGCTTTAATTTTTTTCTAGCTGAATCAATAATTCTCATATTTGCTTGATGAGGTACTAGGTAGTCAATATCTTCTAAGTTCAATTTGCTTTTTTCAATTATTTTTAGAGATATCTCCTCCATTTTCCTCACAGCAAACTTGAATACTTCATTACCTTCCATATATATATAATGTAATTTGTTTTTAACAGTTTCTTCCGTAGCAGGCATTAATGAGCCTCCTGCAAACATTTTTAATAAATCCTTTCCTTTACCGTCTGCACCTAAGTCTAATCCCAGTATTCCTTTTCCTTCTGGGACTTCACTAATTACAGCTGCTCCTGCTCCATCGCCAAATAATACACATGTATTTCTATCTGTCCAATCTGTTATTCTAGATAGAGCATCAGTGCCAATAAGCAAAACATTTTTATAGATACCTGAACTTACAAAAGAATATGCAACAGAAAGACCATATAAAAAACCTGAACATGCTGCTTCTAAATCAAAAGCAGCAGCATTTTCGCATTTTAAACTTTCTTGGACTATACATGCTGTTGAAGGAAACATCATATCCGGAGTAACAGTTGCTACAATAATTAAATCTATTAACTTAGGATCTAACTTAGCAGCTTCTAAAGCTTTTTTTGCAGCTTCAATAGCCATATATGATGAGCCTTTCTCAGTATCAAGGACTCTTCTTTCCTTTATTCCAGTTCGAGTTCTAATCCATTCATCTGTTGTGTCTACCATTTTTTCTAAGTCAAAATTTGTTACTATCTTTTCTGGAACATAACTTCCAGTGCCAATTATTCCAATTCCTTTAAGACTTCTCCTCTGTGTCATGATTACCTCCTAAAGAGCTTATCTCATCTTCTATCTTTTCTATTACCCCATTTTCTACAAAAACTTTAGCTTGTCTAATGGCATTCTTAATGGCTTTTGCGTCTGAACTACCATGAGCTTTTATCACAACACCTTTAGTCCCTAACAAAGGAGCTCCACCATATTCTGTATAATCAAGTCTTTTCTTAAACTTTCTTAAACCTGATTTTAATAGCAGTGCTCCAATTTTACTTTTAACAGAGCTCATAAACTCTTCTTTTAGCATGCTGAATATAGACATGGCAAGTCCTTCTGTCAGCTTTAATATAATGTTTCCAACAAAACCATCACATACCAATACGTCAGTTTCCCCTTCAGGGATATCCCTTGCTTCAATATTACCCATAAAGTTTATATTTGTTTCTTTCAATAACCCATAAGCTTCTTTTGATAATTCATTTCCTTTACTTTCTTCTGTACCAATATTTACAAGAGAAACCTTAGGATTTGAAATATTTAATATTTTCTCTGCATATATTGAACCCATAACTGCAAATTGTTGAAGGTATTTAGCCTTACAATCTGTATTAGCACCGGCATCTAATAACAAAGATATACCTTTTTTTGTTGGATAAGGTATAGCAAGAGCTGCTCTGTCTACCCCCTTAATTCTCTTTACAATAAGTAAGCCCCCTGCCAATAAGGCACCAGTGCTACCAGAAGATACAAATGCATCTACTTCTTTATCTTTTACAAGATTAAGTCCAATTACCATTGAAGATTGTTTTTTTCTTCTTATGGCCATTGCGGGTTCCTCATCATTTGTAATAACTTCCTCTGCATTAACAATTTTTATATTGTTACCACTATATTCACTTTTTAACAATTCATTTTTTATTTTTTCTTCATTGCCTATAAGAATAACATCAATCCCTAATTCTTTTACTGCGTCAACGCTTCCTTTTACTGTAGCTAATAATCCATGATCTCCTCCCATTGCATCTACAGCTATTTTCATATTAATCCGCCTCCTGATTGTTCTGCTCAATAGATACAAGAATAAATTTACCCCTAAAAACTTGCTTCTGTCCTACATAAGTAAATACATGAACAAAATACTTATTACCTCTTTTTCTAATTACCTCTGCCTTTGCAATTAATTTTTCTCCTGCCTTTACCAAATCCTTGTACTTAACGTTGGCAACTCCTGTTAATGCAACGTCTGCATCAATTACTGCGATGGCTAGAGACTCTGCTTGAGCATAAATATTATGCCCCCTTACAACACTTGTTTTCATAAAAGCCATTGTTTCATCAGCTTCAAGTATTGAGATACCGCTTTTTCCCAGGTTAATATCTACTAATTCTCCTACGATTTCCGTTCCACCGATCGTTCTGACTTTTGAGTAGCTTTGCTCGGCTACATTTTTTATTCTCTCTCTTAGTTCTGGTATCCCTAATTCAAGTCTATCTAGCCTTATAGTTTGAATACTCACATTGAACATTTGCATTAACTCTTCATCAGTTAAAAAAGGATCCTCTTTTAATTTTTCAACAAGTCTAATGTGTCTTTCTTTTTTACTTAATTTTGCACCGTTCACAATTTTTCACCTCAAGTTAATACTTGTATTTAGTACCTGATACTAATATTAAGTATATATTCTTTAACAAAAAAAATCAAGGGGTATTTTAGAAAATAAAAAAAGATAGTGGTATTATACACTATCTTTTTTTATTCATTATTCAACAGATACAACTTCTTTATTTTTATAATACCCACAAGATTTGCAAACTCTATGTGGTAGCTTTGGCTCATGGCATTGTGGGCATTCAACTACTGTTGCCTTTGTTAATACTTGAGCTGAAGCTCTTCTTTTATCTCTTCTTGCCTTTGATGTCTTACGCTTTGGTACTGCCATTAAAAACACCTCCTTAAATCAATCAAATAAATCTTTCAGTTTAGCTAGACGAGGATCAATTTCTTGAATACTACAATTACATTTTTCTTTATTCAAATCTTTTCCACAGACTAAGCATAATCCCCTACAATTATCATCACATAACGATTTCATAGGTATAGACAATAATATTGAGGTTAAAACTTGTTCTGTTAACTCTACCTCGTCATTATCATAGAAAAATACGAGTTCATCATCATCTACTATATCAGATGATTTAGAAGTCTCCATAAGTCTTCCCGATAAAGCAGTCTCTACTTTATTAACAAACTCTTTCAGACATCTTGCACAGTTTTCATAGTATTGGTATGAAATTATTGCATCAAGATAGATGCCTTCCTCAGTCTTATAAGCACTACCTTTTACTTTAACTGGCTCAGCCAATACTATTTCTCCTGTTTTGGTTGATATTTTAGTTAAATCCAAGTAATGCTCAAAGTCCATTTTATAAACTGCCCTATCAATAAGCCTTGATAGATCTATCTTCATTAAGTTCACCTCTTAAATATTGCCAAATTTTATTATATATAAGTTATAGAAGGTTTGTCAAGAACAATTGTTTCATAACCATATGTTAGAAGATATAGGCAGGATTATCCTGCCTATTTTTTGTTAAGATATTAATGCTTTTGTATCTCTAGCAATCATCAATTCTTCATTTGTTGGAACAACTAGTATAGCGACAGAATTTAAATCTTTGTTAACTTGTGCTTCTTTGCCCCTTACATTATTTAATTCAGGATCGATTCTAATACCTAAACATTCTAATCCTTCACAAACTTTTTCTCTAATATAACTTGAGTTCTCGCCAATACCTGCAGTAAATACTAATGCATCTATTCTGCACATAGTAGCTACATAAGCTCCCACATATTTCTTAACCCTATTAACAAAAACATCTATAGCTAGTTTTGCTCTTTCGTTTCCTTCTTCAGTTGCTATTTCTAAATCTCTGAAGTCACTACTAATTCCAGAGATACCTAATACTCCGGACTTTTTATTTAATAAATCATTTACTTCTTCAAAAGTCATATTTTCTTTATCCATAATAAATGGAATTATAGCTGGGTCAATATCACCAGATCTAGTTCCCATTGCTAAACCTTCTAAAGGTGTAAAGCCCATACTTGTATCCATAGATTTGCCACCTTGCACTGCACATACACTAGAACCATTTCCCAAGTGACATGTTACAATATTTAAATCATTAATATCCTTTCCTAGTATTTCAGCAGTTCTTAAAGATACATACTTATGAGAAGTTCCATGGAATCCATATCTTCTAATTTTATATTTATCATAAAATTCATATGGTATAGGATATATATAATTATCAGGTGTCATAGTTTGGTGGAAAGCTGTATCAAAAACTGCTACCATAGGAGTATTTGGCATAAGTTCTTTACAAGCTTCTATTCCAATAATGTTTGGTGGATTATGTAATGGTGCTAATTCTACACAATCTCTAATAGCTTTCATTACATTATCATCAATTATAACAGATTCAGAGAATTTTTCTCCTCCATGAACAACTCTATGTCCTACAGCACTTATTTCATCCATAGATTTTATAACCCCATAATTAGGGTCAACTATTGCATTTAAAACTATTTCCAACACAACTTTATGGTTGTCCATTGGCTTTTCAATAACTACTTCTTCCTTGCCAGTTGGTTTATGTTTTATTCTAGAGCCTTCAATACCTATTCTTTCAGCTAAGCCCTTTGCCAATACATATTCGTTTGACATATCTATTAACTGATATTTCAACGAAGAACTCCCACAGTTTATTACTAAAATTTTCATATTTTCCCTCCTAGAATGTATATATATTAACAACTTTCATAATATTATAATCGCGAAAAAAAATCAACTATATATAGAGTATTTCCTACATTAATCATTAATAATCTTTTTTTAATGATATAATAATATATAACTTCTAATAATAAACTCTATATAATTTCATATCTGGAGGTATTTATGCATATTGTTGGCCTTGTTACGGAATATAATCCATTTCATAATGGACATTTATATCACTTAAATGAATCTAAAAAAATCACAAATTCAGAATACTCTATTGCAATCATGAGCGGCAATTTCCTACAGAGAGGTGAACCCGCTTTAGTTGATAAATGGACTAGGGCAAAAATGGCTGTAGATAACGGTGTTGATTTAGTCATAGAACTTCCTGTAATATATGCTTGTCAAAGCGCTGAGTTCTTCGCCTATGGTGCTGTTAAAACACTTGATAGTTTAGGTATTGTAGATAGCATTTGTTTTGGTAGTGAATCAGGAGATATTCAATTATTAGATCATATAGCTGAAATAATTTATAATGAGCCTGAAATATACGGTAATCACTTAAAATATGCTTTGGAATGTGGAAATTCTTATCCAAAAGCAAGAGAACTTGCCCTGATCAATTATTTAAAAGAAACTAGTTCTTTAAACTCTTCAATAATAAGCAATGTTATTTCTAATCCTAATAATATTCTTTCAATAGAATATTTAAAAGCAGTTAGAAAAATAGGCAGCAAAATAAAACCTTTTACAATCAAAAGAAAGCAAGCAAACTACCATGATAAAAATCTTACTGGAACTATTTCTAGTGCAACAGCTATTCGTGAAGAGCTCATTAATAATTCTTTTACAGAAAATATAAAACATGCAGTACCACTAATTACACATGAATATTTAAAAGATTTTTACAATAAAAATAAGGACTTTAATTCACTTGATAAATATTCTATGATTCTATTATATTTACTAAGAAATAGCACTATTGAAGATTTCAGAAAAATTACTGATGTAAAAGAGGGGTTAGATAATAGAATAAAAAGTTGTTCTAACAGCTATAGTAATATTGACGAAATACTTAACTGTATAAATACTAAAAGATATACTATGACTAGGTTAAAAAGAATACTCATACATTTGCTTCTTGATATAGATAAAAATGTTGCTGCAGACCTTCATTTACATGGACCTCAATACATAAGAATCCTAGGTATAAGTCCTAAAGGTCTTGATATATTGAAACAAACAAAGAAAACAAGTTCTTTGCCTATAATTACTAAATTTGCTGATTATAAGAAGTATAATAACCAGGTCTTGAATAGAATGATTGAACTTGATAAAAAAGCAACAGATATTTACGCCCTAGGTCTTAATAAAGGCAAAATGAAAGTAAACTTAGATTACTTTACTTCTCCATATATTAAATCAAATGTAAAAAATCCTGAATAAAGAAGCAGAATTAATTTCAATAGCTCCTGTTCGTCTGTCTAGTTACTAACGGCTATAGACTTCTTTTTTTGTTGGAAGACCCTAGCTTATTATCATATTATTAAGAAGACCTCAATATAATATATCAGTATAGACAACAGGAGGATTAATATGACTAATTATATATTATTACTTTTTACACTAGGCATAGTAATTTTTACAATGTATGCATTGAATAGTAAAATAATATACAAGTTTGAAAACATAAAGACATATTTATTAGTCCTACTAGTCATATTCTTGGTTTCCTGTTTAATAATATATCCTAATAATACTATAAATGCAGCACTAAATGGCTTAAAAACATGGTCTAATATTGTTCTCCCTTCTTTAATGCCTTTTTTTATTGGATCTCTATTAACTTCTTTTTCATATATCCTTTTATTGGCGCTGAAATGCTAATAGGTCTTGGGGTAGTTAACTTCATCGGAGTGCTATTAAACCCTATAATGTATCCCCTGTTCGGAGTATCAGGAGAGGGTTCTTTTTCATTTGCCATGAGCATAGCTTCAGGTTATCCAGTAGGAGTTACCTTAGTTTCCAAGCTTAGACAACAAAACCTAATTTCCAGAATTGAAGCTCAAAGACTTGTATCATTTTGTAGTACCTCAGGACCTCTATTCATGATTGGTGCAGTATCCGTAGGTATGTTCAAAAATCCTTCTATTGGTACCCTATTAGCATCTTCCCATTATTTTGGTGCCATAACTGTAGGAGTACTTTTTAGAAATTATGGAAATATAAAGATCAATAAAAGTAAAAATCTGTACCATAAGAATAATTATATTAAGAGCGCATTAAGAGAGTTAATTGCAACTAGAAAAAAAGATGGAAGAAGTATAAGCATGCTAATGAGTGATGCAATAAAATCTGCCTTTGAAGCAATGTTTATGATTGGGGGATTTATAATAATATATTCAGTTGTCATTGAAATTTTAATAACCACAGGAATTATTAGCTTTCTAGCAAGTCTCTTTAAGATCATAATACCAATTAATCTTGATATAAGCCTTGTGGAAGGTATTATTAGTGGACTTTTAGAAATGACAAATGGATGCAAATTAATATCTGCATCGAAAAATGCAAGTATTATTTCTCAACTATGTGCAGTAAGCTTCTTAATTGGCTGGAGTGGCTTATCAATACATAGCCAAACAATTAGTATTATTAACAATACTGATATTAGTCCTAAGCTCTATATATTATCAAAAACTCTTCATGCTCTATTTTCTTCTGTATATTGCTATTGGTTATATAAATTGTTTTTTAAAAACATTGTTATTACTTCATTCTTACCAAGTGATTTCAATTTGTCAAAAAGTCTTTTTGGAAATTGGTTTAGCATCTTTAAACTATCTATAAGCCTAGAGTTTGTTATTCTAATTATCATAACTTCTATTTCACTATTTATTGGTGCCATATATAGCTTTAAAACTTTAAACAACAAATAAAAAAAGAGCTCCTTTAATTAGGAGTCTTTTATTATTTAAAACTATTTAATTCTTGTCTGTTTTTTTCTAATGTATTAATTACATTCTTCAGGTTTTCTTCTACTTCTTTAAGAAGCTCATCAGCATATTCTCTTGCACCTATTCTTATTTCTTTAGCATTAATTTGAGCTTTTGAAGTAATTTCTTCTGCTCTTTCATGAGCTAGCTTAGTAATCTCGTCTTTTTCAACCATTTCTTCAATATGTAATTTTACCTCTTCTACCATAGTATCTGCTTCCTTTTGTGCTTCTGCTAAAATTCTTTGTCTTTCGTCCTTTATCCATTCAGCTTGTTTTATTTCATCAGGCAATTTTATCCTAATTTCTTTAATTATATCTAAAATTTCACCTTTGTCTACTAGTACCTTACCTGCAAAAGGTATTGTCGAACTTCCTTCAATAATATCCTCAATTTCATCTAGTAGCTTTAAGACATCCATTTTTAAACCCCCTTAAGTTTTTGTTTTATGGCTAGCTCAACTACTTCAGGAACTAAGCCAGTAATATTTCCATTAAAGCTAGCTACTTCTTTAACAATGCTAGAACTTAAATATGAATATTTGTTTCTTGCAATTAAAAAAAATGTTTCGGCTTCATCGTAAAGCCTATTATTCATTAGAGCCATCTGCATTTCATATTCAAAATCTGAAACAGCCCTTAATCCCCTCACTATTAGTTCTGCTTCATTTTCTTTCATATAATCTATTAACAACCCAGTAAAAGAATCAATCTCAACATTTTTTAGATTACTTGTGACCTCTTTTAATAACTTTATTCTCTCCTCAACAGTAAACATATGTTTTTTTGAAGGATTATTTAAAACCAATACTGTAATGTTTTCAAACTTTTTTGAGCATCTATTAATAATATCTAAGTGCCCATTAGTTACTGGATCAAATGTCCCTGGATACACTACTCTCATTATTCAACCTCCCATGAATGTAAAAAGATATTGTAGTTCCCCCATACTTTCGCATATCTTTCTTAATTAAATTGTTAATGTATTCTGGTAATGCTAACTTACTTTCATGTTCAACTATTATGGTTCCTTCATCATTAAGTATTTTACTATTACTTATTTTTTCAAGTATGGGCACAACAATCTCTTTTTCATATGGAGGATCTAAAAAGATAAAGTCAAATACAATGCCCCTTGAACCTAAAGTGTTTATAGCTTTTTCAGCTATGTTTTTATATACAAAAGCTTGATCTGCAAGCCTTGTCCTCTCTAAATTTTCTCTTATAGAATTAATACTATTAGCATTATTGTCAATAAAATAACATCTATTAGCTCCTCTGCTTAAGAACTCTATACCTATGTTTCCAGAGCCTGCATAAAGGTCTAAGACTTGACTCTCATCTGGAATATCGCCTAAGATATTAAAAATAGCTTCTTTTACCATATCTGATGTGGGACGAGTATGCAATCCTTTAGGAGCGATTAATTTACTCCCCTTTGATTTTCCTGTTATAACACGCAATAGAAATCCTCCTCATTTGTAATTAATATTTTATCACAAAATCTTCAAGTTCTAAACAAATTATTTGACTTTTTTGCAAAATACTCAAAGATTACTATAATTATCCTGAATTTCTCCATAATTCACCATATTCTAATTAAAAGATATTAGTTCTGATTCTCTATTGAATAATTTCATAATTTTTTCTTTTATCATTTTATAGTTTTCTGATGATAAGTTAGGATCTCTTTCTAATATTCTGAATGCTAATTTTTGTGCTATTGTTAAAGTATTTATATCTGAAAATAGGTTGGCTATTTTTAGTTCTGGCACTCCATGTTGTCTTGTTCCAAAAAACTCGCCGGGTCCCCTAGCTTCTAGATCTTTTTCTGCTATTATAAATCCATCGTTTGTCTTCTCCATTATAGACATTCTTTCTCTAGAAACCTTACTTTTGCTTTCATTGACCAGTATACAATAGGACTGATAACTTCCTCTTCCTACCCTTCCCCTTAGCTGATGAAGTTGAGCTAGCCCAAATCTTTCAGAATTCTCTATTATCATAATGTTAGCATTAGGAACATTTACTCCAACCTCAATTACAGTAGTAGAAACTAGAATATCTATTTCTCCGTTCTTAAATTTTGTCATTATAGCATCTTTTTCAACGCTTTTCATTTGGCCATGGAGTAGTCCAAGTCTTAGATTTTTAAAAAAATCGTTTTTTAAAATTTCATATAATTCATTAGCTG
>CAYYDM010000010.1:0-18315 GCA_964470635.1 uncultured Clostridia bacterium
CATAATGCTGCAAATCCTCGCTGGAAGTATCTTAGTTCCAAAAGGAGATTCTACTTTAACTCTTTCACCATCCGCTATATTTAAAGATTCTGCATCTTGTTGACTAATATCAATAGTAGCTGCATTTTCTTTTTTAGTAAGCTCGGCTATATTAGGGCCAAAGGAATTATATCTATACAGACTTCTAGCTCCTGTAGTCAATAAGAAGTTATACTCCTTATCTTTTTCTGTTATCTCAAATGGATCCTTATATATAGGTAGTCCCTCATATCCATACTTTTCAAGTAAAGTTGAGCTTATCTCAAATTTTCCTGTAGGAGTAGGGAAACCTTTCTTCCCATCTTTTCTTAAATCACCAGTTTCATATTTTTTATATATAACTTCCTTTTTTTCTCTTACTATTCCATATTGATTTTCCTTTAGGGCTTTTAAGGTATCCATATCATCTTTAAAAGCCATCTTTAGTAGCTTTTCATCATTCTCTGGAAGATCATGACCAAAGCCTAGCCTTTCTGCTATGGCTTGTAGAATAAATAAATCATTTTTTGCACCTTCTACTGGCTCGATAATTTTTTCTCTTAATCTTATGCCATCCATATAATAGCAATAAGATGTATTCTCATAGTATGTTGTAGCAGGTAATATTACATCAGCCCATTTGGCTTCTTCTGTCATAAATCTATCTATTACCACCAAAAAGTCTAATTTTTCATAAACTGATTCCCATTGTTTTTGGTTTGGATATGATAGCATAGGAGATGCACCTAAAAGCAATAGCCCTCTCACAGGATAGGGCTCATTGTTTAAAACTGCCTTTGGAAATTCAACAAACTGTCCTCTACCAGATATAGCAGAAAATACTGGGTATTCTTTTGCACCCACTGGCATATTGTCTAATTTATATTCATATTCCGTTACTATATCTGCTGGATATTTGTCAATATATAGTCCACCTTCTACATCTATTTTCCCACCTAATGCCCACAGACAATAAAGAGCCCTTGTGTTTTGAACTCCACTAGGCTGATATTCGAGTCCAGTATAAAATGTAACTGAGACTTTTTCTGTACTACAGAAAATATCAGTTAGTTCTTTTATCTGTTCAACTTCTATACCACAGCTTTTTGAAAGGTATTCTAAATCTAAAGAATCTAAATATTTTTTCAAATCTTCAAAGCCGTAAGTATGTTCCTCTACAAATTGTTTTTTATATCTTTTACTGTCTATCATTAATTTCAACATAGATAAAGCTAAGGCCCCATCAGTGCCTGGCTTAATCGGTATCCATATATGAGATATATCTGCTGTTTCATTTTTTCTAGGATCTATGGTTATTATCTTAGCTCCGCGCTTTTTAGCTTCTAATAGCTTTTTGAAGCTTCCTACACCCGAATCAGTCTTCGGATTTGTCCCCCAAACAAATATTACTTCACTGTTGTCTATATCTGCTGTAAAGGCTCTTCCATAAAGTCCCGTTGTAGTCACAGGTGCTAGAACCTTTGATGCTACATAACAAATGGAACCACTATTCATATCATTTGGTGAGCCAATTTTACTAAAATAGTCCATATAAAAATCGCTTAAGGAATCCTCTAGTGAACCACCACCCATATAGCTTGCAATCCCTTTAGCTCCATATGATGATATAATCTTTCTAAAATTGTATTCAGTAACATCAAGTGCTTCTTCCCAAGTTCCTTCTCTAAAAGAGGCTGCACCTTTTTCTCCATTTCTTATTAAAGGCTGTTTTACACGTCTATTAGAATAAACAATATGAGGTGCTGCCTTTCCTCTAGGACATAAATGTCCATGGGGACCATCTTTATCTGGCATGACATCAACTATTTTATCGTCTTCAATTTTAACAATCACGTCACAGCTATAAGGACATATACCACATATTCCTTTTTTTTCTTTATGCAATTCTACACACCTCTGTCAAAAAAAATCTTTAGTATTCTTTCCATATAAACAGAATCCGTCAATATTTTATCATAATTAATTTAATAAAACTTGATTGCTAGACTAGTTTATTATTGTTTTTATCAATAACCTGTCTGCTCTTTATCAAAAAAAACTATATATATTGATTTTTAAAATTAACTTTATTTACCTAGTTAATTTTTCCCTTACCTTATATTTGGTTGACATAATATATTTGAGCCTATATAATATTAAATATGCAAAAACACTATAGTTGCTGAATCCTAGTTTTTATTCTAGGTACGGAGGAACCAATTAAGGGGTTAATCCATTGATATTATGGTAGGGAGCCTTCTGTCCCGAACCCGTCAGCTAACTTCGGAAGCAAAAAAGGAAGGAGTGTTTTCAATATGAAAATACATCAAAAAGGGATTGTTGCATCGATCCTAGTACTACTATTAATCTTACTGAACATAACAAGTGTCTATGCTGCTAGAAATGACTCCTATGTAGTATTAAAGTTTAGAAGTAGGGGTCCTGAAGTATCTAAATTGCAACAGGCTCTAAATGACAAGGGTTTTTCAGCTGGAACTGTAGACGGTATTTTTGGACAAAGAACTGAAAACGCAGTAATTGCCTTTCAAAAAGCCAATAAGATAAGAATTGATGGAATAGCAGGTAAACAAACTCAATCATTGCTGTATGGAAATAATGCATCTACATCAGTATCTCGTGGGACAAGCTCAAGCAGTGGTACAATGTCAACAGATTTGTATTGGCTTTCAAGGATAATTAATGCTGAAGCTGGAGCTGAACCATATAGAGGAAAAGTAGCTGTAGGAAGTACTATTTTAAACAGAGTTACTTCAAGCGAATTCCCAAATACAATAAAAGATGTAATATTTGAATACTACAATGGTATTCCTCAATATAGCCCTGTTGCAGAAGGAACTATTTATAATACTCCATCAGATGAAAGTATACAAGCAGCAAGAGATGCCCTAAGTGGGGTAAAACCTGTAGGAAATTCAACTTATTTTTTCAATCCTGATAAATCAGAAGGCACATGGATTGTAAATAACAAAACATATGTAACACGAATAGCTAATCACGTGTTTTACAAATAGTAAGATTAATAGAAAGCCTTGATTAAATATGAAGTTTAATCAAGGCTTTAAAATTTTTCATGTTTATTATAAACATACCTCTAATAACACAGGACAGTGGTCACTACCCATTATATTGGGATGAATTTGCGAATCCTTAAGCTTATCTTTTATTTTTTCAGATACAATGAAATAATCAATTCTCCAACCTACATTCCTCTCTCTAGCCTTTCCCATGTAGGACCACCAAGTATATGCATCTTCCCTATCTGGATAAAAGTATCTGAATGAATCAATAAAACCATTATCTAATAGTTCTGTCATCTTTGCTCTTTCTTCTTCTGTAAAACCAGCATTCTTTTTATTACTACTAGGATTCTTTAAATCTATCTCTCTATGAGCTACATTTAAGTCTCCACATAAAATAACAGGCTTTATGGCATCTAATCCTTTAAGATAATCTCTAAATGCATCTTCCCAAGTCATTCTATAATCAAGTCTAGCTAACTCTCTTTGGGAATTAGGTGTATATACATTGACTAAGAAAAATTCATCAAATTCTAGGGTTATTACCCTTCCTTCTTGATCATGCTCTTCAATATCCAGTCCATATTTTACAGATATGGGTTTTTCCTTGGTAAATACTGCTGTACCAGAATAGCCTTTTTTAACTGCATAATTCCAGTATTGATGATATCCTTCTAGTTCTAAATCAATCTGCCCTTCTTGCAGTTTAGTCTCCTGAACGCAAAATATTTCAGCATCTACCTCATTAAAATACTCTAAAAATCCTTTACCTACACAAGCCCTAAGTCCGTTTACATTCCAAGAAACAAGCTTCATTATATGTCCTCCATATTTGTTATTTTACTACTTCTGCGAAAATTATTTTTTTCTAGCTATCATTTCTATTTCAACCTGTGCTCCTAAGGGTAATGAAGCAACTCCTATTGTTGTTCTTGCAGGATATGGGGTTGAAAACTGTTTTTCATATACTTTGTTCATAGCCGAAAAACTCTCCATATTGGTTAGAAACACATTTACTTTAACTACATCATCTGGTTTTAAACCAGCGGCTTCAAGTACATTAAATAAGTTCTTAAAACATTGCTCTGTTTGTTCAGTTATACTACCCTCTACAAGTTTTCCTGTATTTGAGTCTATAGGAGTCTGTCCCGAAAAATAGACTGTGTCACCTGATTCAACTGCGTGCGAATATGGTCCAACAGCTACTGCACCTTTAGCATTAAATGCTTTTCTTGGCATGAAAATCCTCCTTTCTTTGTTAAATAAAATTTAAAGTTATTAAATGCCTTTACTCATAAATTCTTTTTTTATTATTCATTTCCTTCTATTTTAATTAGAAAAAATATTCTAATGTTAGACTAAAATAGTAGATGTGTTATTCAATTGTCAAAAAATAATTCAGCTTGGTCATAAGATACAATAATTTATCTCCCAGGCTTCATTATAAAAGTCCCAAGGATAAAGTATTCATAGATCATATGACCAAGCTTATAATATTACTTTGCTCCCGAGCTTTTATAAAGTCCCAGGGCAGTAATTTACAATATTAATTTGGTTAACTAAAACAATTTCATAAAATACTTTTATTTGCCTTTTCAAATTTCTATCACTAATTGTTTTTAAATTAAGTCAATAATATGCCACCAAACATAGTATAGCAAGTAGATACTTAAAAACAAAATTCCTGTATATACTGTTCCAAATTTAGAAACCGTTTTTGAAGAATAATAATTGTTTCCGTTACCAACTAATATTATTACATTATGGAATGGTAAAATATAATGCGAGCATACTGTTATCAAAATTAGAAACAATAACGGAATATTATTAATTCCTTCAGGGCAAATAGTCAAAATACCTGGTATAACAACTGACATGGTAGCTATATTACTACCTATGATCATATGAAGGATTAAGGAAATAATCACAACTACAAACATGTATGTTAAGTTAAATTCATCTGGAAATAATATTGTAAATTTAGAGAATAAAATATCTGCTATCCCACTAAATTTCATGACTTGTCCAATAGAAAAAGCTGCCGTTAAAAATACTAAAAGATCTATATTAACTGCTTTGTAGTCCTTTATTGTTAATATTTTCAAATGAAACATGATTATTATTCCAGCTAACACAATATATATTTCATTAATATTGTGAAGGAATTCTGTTGCCCATAATATAATAATAACTAATATAAATATTCCATTTATTTTTTCTTTTTTATCAAACTTTCTATTTACTTCAAATGAATCCTTGCTAATCTCATTATAATTGACTAATTCCTTCTTAAAAATAAAAATATATAAGATACTACATAATACACATAATAGAATTGTTGGAACTGTCATATATTTAATCCATTGAAATTCACTAATTTGAACATTGCCAATGGTAGTTAATGCAGTACTAATAATGATATCTCCACGTTTAAGCACTAAATTAACTATTACCGAAAAGGCAAAAACACCAAATAAAAGTACTTCTTCTAATGAGTTATCTACTTTAATTTTACTTAAAAAGCTTTTAAATATCATAGCAATAATGATAAGCCTTGAAAATGGTTGAGGAATAACAAATATCATAACCAATTGCGTGACCATTATTGTAATGATTAGTGAAATATAATTCCTTCCAAACTTTTTAAATATGGGTTCAATAATTTTTTCAGCAATTTTACTGTTAGCAATCCCTTGTGAAAAGATGAATGATAAAACAAACATCAAAAAGTTTTCTGATAATGGAAATTGAAATATTTTGCTGATTGGGGTTTTCCCAAATATTGAAAAACTAATTAGTAAAAATATAGAAGCGTATGTTTTCCTAACAGCTCCAGTTACCCAAAGTGTTACAACAAAAACAAGGGTTGATAGAATAATGCTCTGATTAAGGTTCATCCCTAAAGGTCTTAAAAATAGAATCAGAATAGGAAAAACAATTATTAAAAACCATTTTTTATACATGTTTTTCTCCTAAATATATTATTACTATAATGTTGGCAAATATTAGTGCAATTCACCTCTATAAGGTGAACTGCACTAATTATCTTTTTTTATCCTTAGCTATTTAATACTTATTTATTTTTTTCTAATAGAACTGCTATACCTTGTCCTCCACCTATACAAGCGCTAGCAATTGCATATTTCTTATTCTTATTGTTTAGCTCTAGAGCTGCAGAGCCAACTAATCTTGCCCCAGACATACCTAAAGGATGACCTAGTGCAACAGCCCCACCATTAGGATTCAATCTCTCATATAAAGGAGTATCTAAATAGTTACCTAACTCCTTGCAGCATCCTAATACTTGACCTGCAAAGGCTTCATTTATTTCAAGTATATCTATATCCTCAAGTGTAAGTCCTTTTTTATTAAGAATCTTTTTGATTGCTCCTACTGGGCCTAATCCCATTACATTTGGATCAACACCACTAAAAGCATAAGTATCTATATAAGCTAATGGTTTTAGGCCTAATTCAAAACACTTCTCTTCAGACATCAAAACTAGTGCTGCCGCTCCATCATTCATACCTGAAGAGTTTCCAGCAGTAACGGTACCATCTTTCTTGAATACAGGCTTTAGCTTTGATAATGCCTCAATTGTAGTATTAAACCTAGGGTGTCCATCAGTATCAACTACAGTAGTTCCTTTCTTTGTCTTAATTTCAACAGGAATTATTTCTTGTGCAAACCTACCGCTTTCTATAGCATACTGTGCTTTTCTCTGACTGTCAAATGCAAATCTATCCTGATCTTCTCTTGAAATACCATATTTCTCTACAATATTTTCTGCTGTCTCTCCCATTGTTTCAATTGGATATTGATCACGAGGCGCGGTGGTTTTTGCATGTTCTTCATTTGAACATATTAATGTCTGATTCCCATTTCTTAAACCTTGGTATCTTACACTAAGTGGAAGATAATAGGGTACTCTAGATAAACTTTCGGCACCTCCAGCTACAACCACGTCATATATACCTGTTTGTATTTCCTGTGCAGCAGAGATTACTGCTTGAATACCCGAGCCACAAATTCTATTAACAGTGAATCCTGTAGTCTTTAAATCAAGGCCAGCTTTCAAAGCAACAAACCTACCTAAGTTAGCTACATCAGCTGAAGATATAACATGGCCTAAAACCACCTCATCAACTTCATCATTTTTTAGATTTGATCTTTTAATTGCCTCTTTAACTGCTATGGTTGCCAACTCTTCTACTGGTACTTCTATTAAATCTCCTAAAAAAGCTCCAATAGGAGTTCTTGCATAACTAGTAATTACAACTTTTTTCATTTTTTTACCTCCTACTTATACATACATCTCTCATTTCAAAATTAAATATGTCCATTTACATAGGAGAACTATCATTAGAAGCTAAAAATAATACAGCCTTAGCCACTTCAGATTGTTTGGGATCATAACTTTTCCTCAATCTGCAACATTACATTTTACATCTATGACATCATTGTTCTCATTTCACATTTTCTAATAATATTGCAATACCCATACCGCCACCAATACACGCACTTGCTATTCCGTATTTAGCATTTGAATTACTAAACTCATGTGCAATTGAACCAACTATTCTTGCTCCTGACATTCCAAGTGGATGCCCTAATGCAATAGCTCCACCATTAATGTTTACTCTGTTGTAAAGTTCTGAACCAATGTACATGTCCATTTCTTTCAAACAGCCTAATACTTGTCCAGCAAAAGCTTCGTTTATTTCATAAAGATCAATATCTTCATATTTCAAGTTGTTCTTTTCTAATAATTTTGGAATTGCATATGCAGGTCCTAAGCCCATGTACATTGGGTCTAAAGCCGCTATTGCAAAGTCCACTATATAAGCCATAGGTTTTAGAGATAGTTCTTTACACTTGTCTTCAGACATAATTACAAGTGCAGCTGCTCCATCATTTAATCCAGTAGCATTTCCTGGTGTTACCTTTCCATCTTTTTTAAAGGCTGGTTTTAATTTAGATAGTCTTTCTAAACTAACATCTGGCTTCGGATGCTCATCCTTATCTATTACAATTGTCCCTTTCTTTGTTTTGATTTCTACAGGCACAATTTCTCTTGCATACTTTCCTAGTTCAACAGCTTGTTTTGCCTTCATTTGACTTTCATAAGCAAATAAATCCTGATCTTCTCTTGATATACTATACTTTTCTACTACATTTTCTGCTGTATTGCCCATCCATACGGGCGGATATAAAGAATTTGGAGCAGCATTAAAGTGGGACATTTCATTAGCACATTTTAATGGCTTAGAAAGATTTCTAAATCCTTCATAACGTACAGATAATGGTAGGTAATATGGAGCTCTAGATAAACTTTCTGCACCACCTGCAACAACAATATCTGCTTGGTTAGTTTGAACCATCATTAGAGCATTGGCTACAGCCTGTAATCCAGAACCACAAATTCTGTTTACTGTTGTTCCTGGTGTCTTTTCCATTCCACATAACAACGCTGCATCTCTTGCTAAATTTGGAGCATCAGTGGATGAAATAACATGCCCCATTATAACATCTTCTACTTGATCAGGTTCAATTTCTGATAATTCAACCGCTTTTTTTATGACAGTTGCGGCAAGCTCTTCTACTGGTACTTCCTTTAAACCTCCCAAATAAGCACCTATAGGAGTTCTTACTGCACTAGTAATAACACATTTTTTCATAGCTTCCATCCCTTTCACAATACAATTTATATTTTATATAGTTTATAATCCAACTTTACTTTGTAATAATCTAATTGTAATAGGCTTATTTTCCGTTTTATTTGTTTGCAAGTATATTTTTCAAGTTCCCCCATGTTTCCTGAAATATTTCTGCAGGCATTTCTTTGAGATTTTCTGATACTCTTGGTCTAAATTCCATAGCTGCAAAAATGTCTTTTTCTATGTCCACACCTGGCGCTATTTCTATAAGAGTAACCTCTCCCTTTTCAATGGTAAATACTGCTCTTTCAGTCACATACAACACTGGTTTTTTTGTTTCCTCGGCATACTTTCCACTAAAAGTGATCTGATCAACTTTGTTTACAAATTTCTTTCTGTTTCCTTCCTTCAATATATTGACCTTTCCATTAGATATTTGAACTTCAGCACCATTTGTAAAAGTTCCACAGAAAATCACTTTTTTTGAACTCTGGGTGATATTGATAAAACCACCTGGCCCTACAACTTTAGAACCAAACTTACTTACATTCAGGTTTCCTTCTTTATCTACCTGAGCTAGTCCTAAAAATGCGCCACTTAGTCCTCCACCATCATAAAAATCAAATTGATATCCGTGATCTATTATTGCTTCTGCATTATAGGCAGTAGCAAAGTCCACTCCAGAGGCTGGAACACCACCATATGTGCCTAATTCTGTAGTGAGCGTCAATAAATCACTTACTTCCTCTTCTGCTGCAACGCTAGCAACTCCTTCTGGCATACCTATTCCTAAATTAATTACTGAGTTAGGAACTAATTCCATTGCTGCTCTCCTAGCAATAACTTTTCTTGGTTCAAGCTCCATTGGTTGTATACTTTTTAGTGGAATTTTCACATCACCATTTAGAGCAGGATTAAAATGTGTTCCTTGTGTCTGCATGTGGTTCTCTGGTTTTGCAACTACTACATAGTCTATTAAATCTCCTGGTACCTTTACTTTTTGAGGATGGAGTGTCTTTTCAAGTGATAAATATTCTACCTGAGCAATTACTATACCACCACTATTTTTAGCAGCTTGTGCCATAGATATGGCTTCTAAAAATATTGGCTCTCTATCCATAGTAAGGTTTCCTCTTTCATCAGCTGTAGTTCCCCTTATAATAGCCACATCTATTGGAAAAGTTTTATATAGTAGCCATTCCTCGTCTTCAAGATTAATTACTTTAACTAAATCTTCCTTAGTTTTTTTTGTAACCTTTCCACCTTCTAATCTCGGGTCAACATAAGTTCCTAAACCTACCTTTGTAATCACACCCATCTTCTTACCTGCAATATGTCTGAATAGATGAGCCATTACCCCTTGAGGTAGTAAATATGCCTCTATCTCTTCTTTTAGTATTAACTCTCCCATCTTAGGTGATAGACCAGTATGCCCGCTAATTAATCTCTTTACTAAACCTTCATGTCCTAAATGATTCATACCTCTTGTCTTTCCGTCACCACAACCGCAACTGTGTATAATAGTCAAATCTCTAGGAAATCCATTTTCTAGATAGTTTTTTTCCAACTCAATTGCCACCTCTTCGGCAAATCCGCACAAACCCGCTGTAGTCCATACAACAGATGAATTATCCTTAATTAATTCTGGTACCTTTGAAAC
The DNA here is from genome assembly GCA_964470635.1 of uncultured Clostridia bacterium. Lineage (GTDB taxonomy): Bacteria > Bacillota > Clostridia > Tissierellales > Proteiniboraceae > Proteiniborus. The sequence goes on from CAYYDM010000010.1 coordinate 10,374, forward strand.
TGAAATTACCTTTGACATTAATACTTGCCTCCTTTCAATAATTAAATCAACTACTTAAAACTCTTAACACCTTATATTGGAGTAGTTATACTAAATTAATATTATATTTAGCTTAACTCCATTTAGATTTCCTTAGGTATCGTTTTCTCACCAATACATATTAGCAAGTATCGTGCCAAAAAAAGTTTTATTATTAAATGTATTTTTTGTTTTCTATAATTTCTATATATTTTTCGAAAGCTATGTAATTGCTTTGTTTTAAAGAATAGATTGTATTCATAGATTAACAGTTAATTAATTAGCAGCATTGTTATTATTTTTTGGAATATTAAATTGTAGACTTTTGTCTAAATAAAATAGACTTTTATCTACAAGTCTGTAGACAAAAGTCTATTTCTAAATAACTACTTTATAACTGCATTCTTGCAAGCTATCATTAGTACCCATTTCGCTTCTATTAATACCTTATCATCTTGATTTATTAAGAAAACATCACATTCAACTATTCCCCTTGAAGGATTTTTGCTAGGTGTTTTTTTTCTAGGGATAATTACTGAATGAACTGTATCTCCAATCATTATTGGGTTTTTGAATTTATTCTGTATTTCCATTAAAGAAACAGTTGTGCCTTCAAATATACCAAGTTGATTTACTTGTCCTGTCATAATAGCTATACCTAAAGTTCCATGTGCAATTCTCTCTCCAAAAATATTTGTCTTAGCATATTCATCATCTATATGAAGTGGATTATAATCGCCAGATAATCCTGCAAAATTAGCCACATCACAGTCAAGTATAGTTCTTCTTGCAGTATATATTTCTTTATCTATTTCAATATCTTCAAAATAAATTCCTCTATTTACATATCCCACAATGAAGCCCCCTTTTTTTCTTACTATCTATAAATCAATTTCATCGATAATAGCAGGTATAACTTTATATAAATCTCCCACTATTCCATAATGTGCTGTTTTGAAAATTAATGCATCAGGATTTTTGTTAATAGCAATAATTACATCTGAATTCTGCATGCCAGCAACATGTTGAATAGCACCTGAGATACCACATGCAATATATATTCTAGGACGTACAGTTTTTCCTGTTTGACCTACCTGATGACTGTGATCTATCCAACCGTTATCTACACAAGCCCTTGACGCCCCTACTTCTCCACCTAGCTTATCTGCAAGCTTTTTGATCAGTTCAAATCCCTCTGCTTTTCCTAGTCCTCTTCCACCAGCAACTATTATTTCAGCCTCTTCAATAGCAACTCCTTTTTTTGCAGCCTTTATTACTTCTATTACTTCTGTTCTTACAAGTTCTTTTGTAAGCTTTGGTTCAATAACTATAACTTCACCTGCTCTGCCTTCTTGTCTATCAGCTTTTTTCATAACTCCCGGTCTTACTGTTGACATTTGAGGTCTAAATTCTGTTGTAACAATTGTTGCCATAAGATTACCACCAAAGGCTGGTCTTGTCTGTAAAAGGGTTCTTGTTTCAACATCAACTTCCAATTGTGTACAGTCGGCTGTTAAGCCTGTATCTACTCTGGCAGAAATTCTTGGAGCTAAGTCTCTTCCTATGTTTGTAGCTCCAACTAATACTATTTCTGGCTTTAGTTCATCAATCATATTGCTTATAACTGTTGCATATCCATCTGTAGTATAATTTTCTAATAGAATGTCTTCTGCTACATATACTTTGTCTGCCCCATATTCAATTAATTCCTTTGAAAGATCTGTAACGTTATTGCCTAATAGAACTCCACATAGTTCTACGCCAAGTTTATCCGCAATTTTTCGTCCTTCTCCTAAAAGTTCAATTGAAACATTCTGTAGAATACCTTGTCGTTGCTCTATAAAAACCCATACATTTTTGAATTCATCTTTATTTCCTGTAAGTCTCATTTTTAGTCTTCCTTCCTTTTATAATAAATGATCTTCTTTCAAGATTTTTACTAATTCTTTAGCTGCTTTTGCTTCATCTCCTTGAATTACTATGCCTTTTGATTTAACCTCTGGTGTAAAAGTCCTTTTTACATTTGTAGGAGATGCTTTTAAGCCAATCTTGTCTGCAGATATATTTAGATCTTCATTTGTCCAGGTAGTAATGGTCTTTTCCCTAAAAGCATCAACTAATTTGTGTAAAGTCATATGTCTAGGTTTATTTAATTCTTTAATAGCTGTTAAGAGTATTGGTGTTTTGGCCTTTATAACCTCGTATCCATTCTCTAATGCTCTTTGAATTGTTAGTTCATTTTCATTTACTTCAAGTTTTTGAACATAAGTTACCTGTGGAACTCCAAGCTTTTCAGCTATCTGTGGACCAACCTGAGCTGTATCACCATCTATTGCTTGACGTCCAGCAAATATTATGCCGTAGTCACCAATTTTTTTAATTGCAGTAGAAATAACATTGGCTGTCGCCCAAGTATCAGAACCACCAAAAACTCTATCTGTAAGTAATATTGCTTCATCTGCTCCCATGCCGAAGCATTCTCTTAAAACTGCCTCTGCTGAAGGTGGTCCCATTGTTAGAACTGTAATATGTGTATTAGGATTCTCATCTTTTATTCTTAATGCTTCTTCTAATGCATTTCTATCATCTGGATTTAAAATACTTGGCACACCTTCACGTATTAATGTTCCTTTAATAGGGTCAATTCTTACTTCTGTAGTATCAGGTACTTGTTTTACACAAACAACTATTTTCATCTTAACTTTCCTCCTACTTTAAAATCTGTCCTGCTATTACCATTCTTTGAACTTCTGAGGTTCCTTCAAATATTTCCTGTATTTTAGCTTCTCTCATTAAACGTTCAACAGGATAATCTGTTGTATATCCATAGCCCCCAAAAAGTTGAACTGCCTTTGTTGTTACCCACATAGCCACTTCAGCAGCATATAGTTTTGCCATTGCTGATTCCTTTGAACAAGGCAAATTATTCATTTTCTTTATTGCTGCATCATAGGTTAAAAGTCTTGCCGCTGAAATTCTTGTTTCCATATCTGCCAGCATAAATTGAATAGCTTGATTTCTCGCTATTGGTCTTCCAAATTGAACTCTTTGCTTGACATATTTAACACTTTCATCTATAGCTCTTTGAGCAATGGCTACAGCATCAATTGCTACACCTATACGTCCGCCATCAAGGGTAGCCATGGCAATACTAAACCCTCTACCTACTTTACCCAATAGATTCTCCTTAGGAATACGACAATTTTCAAATATTAGTTCTGTAGTTGATGAACCATGTAAACCCATTTTCTCTTCTTTTTTACCTATAGTAAAGCCTTCTGTAAGATAATCTACAATAAACGCTGAAATACCTTTTGTTCCTTGATTTTTGTCAGTCATTGCAATTACTATATAAGTTTCCGCTAATCCACCATTTGTAATGAAGATTTTAGTTCCATTTAACACCCATTCATCTCCATCAAGAACTGCTGTTGTCTGTTGACTAGCAGCATCACTGCCTGCATTAGGCTCAGTTAAAGCAAATGCTCCTATTTTTTCACCTGTACACAAAGGTTTTAAATACTTTTCTTTTTGCTCAGGTGTTCCATATTGATATATAGGCCAAGCAGAGAGTGAATTGTTTCCTCCTAAAATAACTGCTGTAGAAGCACAGGCTTTGCCTATTTCTTCACAAACCATGACATAAGTTAAGTAGTCGATTCCGGCTCCACCATACTCCCTAGGATAATTCATACCGAAAAAACCTGCTTTTTTCAATTTGTTTAATAACTCTTCAGGGTAAACTCCTGTTTTGTCAATTTCAGCTGCAAGAGGAGCTATTTCTTTTTCGGCAAAATCCCTTGCAAATTTCACTATCATTTCTTGTTCATTGTTTAATTTTAAAACCATTTGCTATTCTCCTTTCCTTTAATCAAAATTAGGTTTTCTTTTTTCCCTAAAGGCTGCCATCCCTTCAATTTGGTCATGTGAGCCAAAACATGCTGTAACAAAGCCTGTTTCTATTTCTAAGGCTGAATCTATGTTAATTTCTAGCCCTAAATTTATTGATTTTTTAATAAATTCAATTGCCATAGTTGATTTTTCAGCAATTTGTCCTGCTAGCGAAAATACTGCATCCATCAAACTATCCTGAGGAACAACATGATTTACAATCCCTAATTGCAATGCCTCATCAGCTTTTATAACCCTACCTGTAAACATTAATTCCTTTGTTTTTGAGGCTCCAATCAACCTTGGCAATCTTTGAGTTCCAGAAAAGCCAGGAATTACACCAAGACCTGCTTCTGGAAATGCAAAAGATGCTTTCTCTCCAGCAACCCTTATGTCCGTACACAATGCAAATTCAAATCCTCCACCAAAAGCATATCCGTTTATTGCGCAAATCGTTGGTTTACTCATAAACTCAATCTTTCTAAATAAATCTCTTCCCTTTGTAGTAAACCTTACAGCACCAAGACCTCTCAAATTTTCCATCTCAGAAATATCTGCGCCTGAAATAAATGCTCTTCCGTTTCCTGTGAACACAATTACCTTGATTTTATCGTCTGCATCAAAGCAATTAATAGCCTTATCTAACTCTTCAATTACTTTGGAATTAAGTGCATTTAAAGCTTCTGGTCTGTCGAATGTGATAATGCCTATATTTCCTTTTTTTTCTGTTAAAACCATCTGTCTGCCTCCTAATTAAAATATTCTACATGCTAATAACTTAAATAAAAATCCACTTAGAAAGAAACTTACTCTTCTAAATGTTTACTCCATATAAATAGCAAGCAAAATTTTAATTATTTATAGTTATTTATTTCACATATTTTTATATTGTATAAGTGACCCTAACTAAACTATCAACATAATTAAGGTCACTTAATTTGTTAATCCTAAATTAAATTCCTAATCTGAAGTCCTATATATTAAACAAGTCCTACTAGTGACAACAATATAGCTGTTACAGTTCCAATAAAAGGTACTACACATGTTATGAAGAACATATGAGGATATGCTTCTTTATAGGTTAAATTTGTTACTGCTAAAAATGTTACATTAGGTCCAGCATGTGGAAGTGAGTCAAGAACACCTGATGCAATAGTGGAAATTCTGTGAAACACTTGTGGGTTGATACCCATTGCAAGATAATGCTGTGCCATAGCTTCCATGAATATTGTTATTCCACCTGATGATGAACCTGTTATACCAGCTATTACGTTAACAGCTAAAACCGCTGATATAATAGGATTAAAAGACAGCCCTAATGCAAAATTAACAAATCTTTGAAATGCTGGTACTGCTCGTACTGTTCCTCCAAAACCTACTATTGATGCTGTATTTAGAAGAGCCCCAATGCTTCCAGATGCACTTTTATTTGTTATTTCTAGCTTTCCATCTATCTTCTTCCAGAAAAGTATATAGCCTAATGTCACGCCTGCAAATAATGCAATGCAAACAGCAAATACAGAATCTACTTTCCCTTTAAGAGCAAATATTACCACAAAGATAGACAGGATAGGTAGCAAAGCAATTCCCCAGTGTGGTAACTTTGTTATTTCTTCATCAGATAACTTTTCAACCCTATCATTTTTTCCTGGGACGAAATGAAGCCCCATCTCTTTGTATTTCTTTACCCTACTCATTAGATACAAATATCCTGCTATAAACATTATTATTGCCGTAATAACACCAATGACAGGGGCTGCTGTAGGTGTTGTTCCCAAAAAAGTAGTAGGAATAATATTAGGCAATGATGGACTGCCTGGCAAAGCTGTCATTGTAAATGTACCTGCCCCTAATAGTATTGTCGCAGGTATTAATTTTTTTGGTATATCTGCCTCACTAAATAAAAACAATGTTAAAGGATAAACAGAAAATACTATAACAAATACAGAAACACCGCCATAGGATAATATTGCTGAAGCCAATACTACAATTAAAATACTTCTTTTAGCTCCAAAAACATCTGCAAGCTTATAAGCTATGGATCTAGCCGCACCACTTAAAGAGAGCAATTCTCCTAACAATGAGCCAAGGAAGAACATAATTAAATAATTCCCAACGAAGTTCTTCATTGATACTGCGTAATCTCCTGAAAGTACTCCCCATATATCAACGTTATTGGACAGTATAACAATTAATGAGGCTATTAAGGATACAGGAATTACATGCATTCCTTTATATGTTAATATAATCAAGACTGCAAGACCGACTAATAATCCAATTATACCTACTAAACTCATACTTCTCCTCCTTTTATTGTGAAAATCCCACTATGCTACTTGTGTTTTATTTTGACATTACAATAGATTTTAGACCCATGGTTTCTTCTTTAAATATTTTTTCATCCATAGGCTTTAAATCTTTAGATATAATCGGCCTAAATTCCATATATGAAATTATATCCTTTTCAATATCAATTCCAGGAGCAACTTCAGTAAGAACAAGACCTTCATTTGTAAGCTTAAATACACATCTTTCTGTTATAAACATTACATCTTGGTTGTATTTTGAAACAAATTCAGAGCTAAAAGTAATCTGTTCAATACTTTCTTTAAATTTCTTTCTTTTTCCCTCATTAATAATTTTAACTTGTCCTTCATCAACAGTCATTTCAAATTTTCCTGCAGTAAATGTTCCACAGAACACAATTTTATTAGTTGACTGACTAATGTCAATAAATCCACCACAGCCAGCTATCTTTGAACCAAATTTACTAACATTTATATCTCCCTTAGGATTTACTTCTGCAAATCCTAAAAATGTTACATTCAGTCCTCCACCATTGTAGAGATCAAATTGAGACGTCATAGGAAGTGCTGCCCAAGCATTTATTGCTGAACCGAAGTTTGCTCCACCAGTTGGTACACCACCAATTAACCCAGATTCAATAGTCAATATAAGCTCTTCTCCAATACCCTCTTCAGCTGCAATTGAAGCAATCCCTTCTGGAATACCTATACCTAAGTTTACTACTGAACGAGGCTTAAGTTCCATTGCTGCTCTTCTTGCAATAATTTTTCTTTCATTCAGTTCGATATTCCCAAAACCTACGTTATCAAGTTTATGATATCCTGCTAATACAGAGCTATAAAACTCTCCTGGCGTTTGTCTATGGAATTTCTCAGCATCGCTTGTTATAACAATTGCATCAACTAAATTACCTGGAATGACAACTTTTGTTCTATCAATTGAACTTGATCTTACATAATTTTTAACCTGAACAATTACCTTTCCACCAGTGTTTTTTGCTGCCAATGCCACATCTAAAGCATCAATATAAGCTGACTCTTCTTCCATTGTTATATTCCCATATTCATCAGCGGTAGTACCTCTTATAATAGCAACATCTATTTTTGGTGATTTATAAAACAGTAGTTCTTCTCCATCAATATTGACTACCTGAACTAAATCTTCTGTTGTAACACTGTTCATTTTTCCGCCCTCTAATCTAGGGTCTACATAGGTTTTTAACCCTATTCTTGTAAGCTCTCCATTTTTACCTGCTGCTGCTGCCCTATATAAATGACAGATAACTCCTTGCGGGAAATTATAAGCCTCAACTTTATTTTGATTTACTAAATCTATCATTCTTTGATTACTTGCAAAATGTCCTGTTATATATCTTTTTATCAATCCTTCATGGCTAATATGATACGTACCTTGATTATTCATATTTCCAAGTCCAGCTGCCTGCATAAATGTAATATTTTTAGGTGAGCCTTCTGCTAAAAACTTTTCTTCAATTTTATGAAATATTTCTTCAGCACAAGTTGCTAACATAAAACCTGATGCTGCTACAAAATCACCATCTTTTATTAAATTAACAGCATCATCAACTTTATACAATTTATTCATTAAAAGAGCCCCCACTTTATTTTTTAGTTAAATTTTATTGTGTTTTACTCGTAATCGTACCAGCCAGCGTTTGTTTTCTTTCCTAATCTTCCTGCATCTATCATTCTTTTCAGTGCAGCTG
>CAYYDM010000010.1:18325-27541 GCA_964470635.1 uncultured Clostridia bacterium
TGATCATATAAATATACTAATGAGTCATAAGAAATATCTATTCCTGTAAAATCCATTAATGTAAAAGGTCCCATAGGATGATTTAATCCTAAAGTCATAGCTTTATCTATATCTTCAATAGAAGCCACTCCTTCTTCATACACTAAAAGAGCTTCTCTAAATTGTGGCAGCATTAGCCTGTTTACCACAAAACCAGGAGTATCTTTTTTAACTTCTATACCTTCTTTATTTAATTCTTTCACAAAATCCATTAAAGCTTTTACTGTTTCGTCACTTGTATAATATCCTCTGATAATCTCTACAAGTCTCATAACAGGTGCTGGGTTAAAGAAATGAGCTCCAGCAAATTTATCTGCTCTTTTAGTAGCAGTTGCTAATTTCGTAATAGACATAGTTGATGTATTTGAGGCTAGTATAGTTTTAGGTAAACAAATATTATCTAGTTTTGAGAATAAATCCATCTTTACATCAAGCTTTTCTACTACTGCTTCGATAACTAAATCAACATCAGCTACTTCGTTTAAATCTGTTGTAAATTTTATGTTGTTAAGAGTTTTATCCTTTACTTCTTCTGTGCTTTTTCCTTTAGAAATAGCCTTGTCAAATACTTTGCCAATACTTGATTTAGATTTTGCTAATACCTCTTCAGTTAAATCGCATAATATAACTGTGAACCCATTTTGTGCTGCTGCATGTGCTATGCCAGTTCCCATAGCTCCAGCTCCAACTACTCCTAATTTTTTAATCTTCATTTTAATAACCTCCTTAAGAAATCGTTTCCTTACGTCTATTTACTAAAAGCAAGTCTTGTGCCAAGATTTATAATTAGTTAAAATATTATTTAAGTAAGATAAAAAATCTCATAATATTCTTAATGCTTTGAAATTGCTTTGTTTGAAAAACACTTTTTTATTTTTATACTGTTAACTGTATTTCTCTTTTGCTTTGCTTAATTATTATTTGTAGACTTTTGTCTAAAAAAATAGACTTTTGTCTACAATTTTGTAGACAAAAGTCTATTAAATAAACATTAATTTTATTTATATTTTTTTAGTTTTCTATAAAGCATGGTTTTGTGTATACCTAAAACATCAGCAGCATCAGCTATTTTACCATTACAGTTTTCAATTACTTTATTAATATAATTCTCCTCCACTTTATCTAGAAATTCCCTAAGACTTTCTTTTTTCATAATAGATTTATTTATATCATCATCAATACCTTGTTTAAAAAGCTGTTCATTTTGCTCAATATTATTTGTTATAGAATATATACTTTTATTAATATATACATCTGATAATTCTATCTTTTCATCTTCAGACACTATGGCCATTCTTTCAATAATATTCTTTAATTCTCTTATATTGCCAGGCCATGGATAATTAATGAACTTATCTACCACATGTTGAGAAAGTTTTTTATTAGTTCCATATTTTTTGTTATATATTTCAATAAAATGATTAGATAAAGCAATAATATCCTCTTTTCTTTCCCTTAGAGGTGGTAGTTTTAACGGAATAATATTAAGTCTATAATATAAATCTTCCCTGAACTCATTACTTTCAACCATTTTATATAGATCTTTATTAGTGGCTGTAATTATCCTTACGCTTGTTTTAATAGGTTTTGTTCCTCCTAATCTTAGAACTTCTCCTGTTTCTAATACTCTTAAAAGCTTAGATTGTAAAGATAAAGACATGTCTCCTATTTCATCGAGAAATAAGGTTCCTTTGTCTGCTAATTCAAAATAGCCTGGCTTACCCGAATTAATAGCTCCAGAAAAAGCTCCTTTCTCATAACCAAAAAATTCTGATTCCATTAGGTTTTGAGGAATTGCAGCACAGTTAACTGGTATAAAAGGTTCCATAGACCTATTACTTGTACTGTGAATATATCTTGCTATTACATCTTTACCGGTTCCAGATTCACCTAAAATTAGTATACTACTATCTGTTTTTGCTATTTTCTCTGCATAATTTATTATTCTTTTCATCTCAGTACTCTCAGATATAGGTTTTTTATTAGCACTTCCTACTTCACCAAGATAATTAGCTATTGATTTATATTTACTAACTTTGTTTTTTTCAACTTCTAATGCTTTAATGTAAGTATCTAGTAAACTATCAACTCTTACATTAGTAACAGTTAGAACTAAGTTGTCATTATTATCAAATATTGGCGTGCAAGTAGACATTACAGTTCTGCCAGAGGCAAGACTAACTACGCCTGTAACCTGTCGTCTTTTTTGTATAGCCTCTATAATTACACTCTTGTTATATAGACCTTCATCCAAAAGCTCTCTTACATTTTTGCCCAGCAAATAGTTAGGAGGCTTCTCCAAATAAAGTTCTGAAGCTGGATTAAAGAAAATAGCATTCCCATTCTTATCTGTTACAAATATTCCATCATAAGAATTTTTAACTATTTCTTTAAATTGCTGAAGTGTTATGTCGGTAAATTCATGTCCGACATCTAAGGATCCGTCTATCAAATCTTTCATTCTTCTATCACCTCATGAATTGTATAGAATTATTTAAACAATATTATAGCAAATGTTGGAATTATTACAAATGGGAAATATAAAAAAAGCCCTGAATAAACTATAGGTCTAGTCAAGGCTTTATTCTTAGAAAACTATATTCTCGCTACTCCATCTTCAATAGCTGCTTTTTTAACTGCTTCTGCCACTGCTTTTGCAACTTCATTGTTAAATGGACTAGGTATTATCATATCAACACTTAGCTCGTCTTCCTTAACTATATTTGCAATACCATATGCAGCTTGGATTTTCATATTCTCAGTAATTCTGCTTGCTCTTACATCCAATGCTCCCCTGAAAATTCCTGGGAATGCCAACACGTTATTTATTTGATTTGCAAAATCAGATCTACCTGTTCCTACTATGAAGGCACCTGCTTCCTTTGCATCATCTGGCATAATCTCTGGTATAGGATTTGCCATTGCAAAAATCATAGACTTATCCCCCATTGTTTTAACCATATCTTTTGTTAAACAATTTGCTGATGAAACTCCTATGAAAACATTTTTGTTTACTATTACATCTTTTAATTGGCCATTTTGAGAGTTTTTGTTTGTTATTTCAGCCATTTCTTTTTTTATTGGATTTAAATCTTGTCTATCCTTTGATATAGCTCCTTTTGTATCGCAAAGAATTATATCTTTTACTCCAACACTTAATAATAGCTTTGCTATTGCAATACCTGCTGCTCCCGAACCATTTATAACCACTTCTAAATCCTTAAACTCTTTTCCTGCTAGCTTTAATCCATTAATAAGTCCAGCTAATACTACTATGGCAGTTCCATGTTGGTCATCATGGAAAACTGGTATATCTAATTCTTCATCTAGTCTTTTCTCAATTTCAAAGCATTTTGGAGCTGCTATATCTTCTAAGTTTATACCGCCAAATACAGGTTCTAATAATTTTACAGTTCTAATTATTTCTTCTGTATCGGTTGTATTCAAACATATAGGAAATGCATCTACATCTGCATATGTTTTAAATAGTATTGATTTTCCTTCCATTACTGGAATAGCACCATAAGGCCCTATATCTCCTAATCCTAGTACAGCTGTACCATCACTTATTACTGCAACAGAATTGCTTTTAAATGTATATTCATATACTTTATCTTTACATTTTGCTATTTCCTTACATGGCTGAGCTACTCCTGGTGTATAAGCAATAGATAGATCATCCCTTGTTTCGACTTTAACTTTACTTTGAACACCAAGTTTACCTTTGTTTTCTCTGTGCATTTTCAATGATAATTCGTTGTAATCTTTCATCATTAATCGGCCTCCTTAGTTATTTTATATTATCATATAGATTATTTCCATATATATCTATACATACTATTAAAGGTAGGTTTTCTACTCTAAGTCTTCTTATAGCTTCAGTTCCTAAATCATCGTATGCTATTACTTCAGATTCCTTAACCGAACTTGCTATTAAAGCCCCTGCACCACCTACTGCTGCAAAATAAACTGCTTCATTTTTTTTCATACTTTCTATTACTTCTTTGCTTCTTAATCCTTTTCCAATCATACCTGATAATCCTAGTTCAAGCAATGGTACAGTCATGCTGTCCATTCTATAACTTGTAGTTGGGCCAGCAGAACCTATTGCCTTTCCAGGTTTTGCTGGAGTTGGTCCTACATAATATAATACAGAATTTTTTATATCAAATGGAAGTTCTTCACCATTATTTAATGTTTCTATCATTCGTTTATGAGCAGCATCTCTTGCAGTATATATAGTTCCTGTTAGGGATACAACATCTCCTGCTTTTAGTTCTCTTAACACATCCTTAGTTAGAGGAGTGTTCAGCCTTTTTACAGTCATTTTTTTCACCTCTTATCAAATGTAATCTATAAAATTATTGTACTGTGTCTTGATGAATGACAATTAATATTTACCGCTACAGGTAATCCTGCAATATGTGTAGGATATGATTCTATGTGCACATCTAATGCAGTAGTAACTCCTCCTAAGCCTTGAGGTCCTATACCTAAAGAGTTAATTTTCTCTAGTAATTTCTCCTCTAGTTTTGCTAAATGCTCTAATTTATTTCTAGAACCAATTGGTCTTATTAAAGAATATTTAGCTAAATTGGCTGCTTTGTCCATTGTACCGCCTATTCCTACTCCTACTATTATAGGTGGACATGGATTAGGACCAGCATCTTTAACTGCCTTTATAACAAAATCTATTACTCCATCTTCTCCATCTGATGGTTTTAACATTTTAATTTGGCTCATGTTTTCACTGCCAAATCCCTTAAACATAAGTTCAATTTTAACCTTATCCCCAGGTACTATATTGTAATATACAACTGCTGGAGAATTATCTTTAGTATTATTTCTTATAAGTGGGTCTTCTACAACTGATTTTCTTAAGTACCCTTCTCTGTAGCCATCTATAACGCCTTTATTTATTGCATCAGTTACGTTACCATTTATGAAATGAACCTCTTGTCCAACTTCTACAAAGGCTACTACCATTCCTGTATCTTGACATAGTGGTATATCATTTTCCTTAGCCATTTCCGCATTTTTAATTAACATGTCTAATATCATATTCCCTACTGATGAACTTTCTTTGTCTTTTGCCTTTACAAAGGCCTCCATTATATCTTCTTCTATGTAGATATTAGAAGAAATACACCTCTCAGCAACTAGCTTTTGTATAGTGCTTACATCTATTTCTCGCATTATTTCCACCTCTTCTTGATTTTTGTGAATTTATTGTTACAATTTTTAAATTTTATAAAAATACAATCGATTTCGCAATTCTCCCATAGTTTTATCTCTATTCATGATTCTATGGTTGTTTGCAAAATCCTTCTTAAAGGACAAAAAAGATTGTTTTCCTGAAAAACTTCTTTAAAAAAATATTATATCTTACACATCTATTATACTATTTAAACAAAAAGTAATTTATTAACTATTCTTTATATTTCAAAATTTGAATGACATTGCCATAAAATAAGGGTTTACATCTTAATGATTAAGACACTGTTCGACATGTTATTGATTATTCCATTAAAAAGGACTATAATAAATGCGGCAAGTATTTTTCGTTATAATAAATACAGTTAATTCTTCACTATGTTAAAAATTACATAATAGATTGTCTTGGGGCTAATAGCCACGTTTCAAAATAAATCATCTATATGGGGGGCAATTGTATGAATTTAACAGATAATTTTAAAAAATTTAGAGAAGAAAGTGACTCTATAGGTAGTAAACAAGTTCCTATAGATGCATACTATGGTGTGCAAACTTTAAGAGCAGCTGAAAACTTTAAAATAACAGGATTTAAAATGCATGAAGAGTTTATCAATAGCCTTGCTCTTATAAAAAAAGCATCTGCTATAACTAATAGAGAAGTTGGTCTCTTAAATAAAAAAATTGAAAGTGCAATTATTCAAGCATGTGATGAAATCGTTATCGGCAAGTTACATGAACAATTTATTGTTGATCCTATTCAAGGCGGAGCAGGTACATCAGCAAATATGAATGTAAACGAAGTTGTTGCAAATAGAGGTAATGAAATTTTAGGAGGAGAAAAAGGCGCCTATAATTTTGTTCATCCTAATGACCATGTGAATATGGGTCAATCTACAAATGATGTTATTCCAACAGCAGGTAAAATAACTATTTTAAAACTTCTTCCAAAAGTTATCAAGGAATTAGAAAATTTATATGATGCTTTAATTGCAAAATCAGAGGAATTTGATGATGTAATAAAAATGGGAAGAACTCAAATGCAAGATGCAGTTCCTATTAGGCTAGGACAGGAATTTAAGGCTTATAGCTCTGTAGTAAAAAGAGATATTGCTAGAATCACAAAAGTACAAGAAGAGCTAAAAGTTATTAATATGGGTGGTACTGCAATAGGAACAGGTATTAATGCTGATGAAGAATATTTTGATAAGATAGTTCCAAGTCTTAGTGACGTAACAGGAATTGATTTGCATCAAGCTGAAGATTTAATTGATTCAACACAAAACTTAGATTGCTTTGTATCAGTATCTTCTGCTATCAAAACATGTGCAGTTAGCTTATCAAAAATATCAAACGATTTAAGACTTATGTCTTCAGGACCAAGAACCGGATTTGGCGAAATAAATCTTCCTCCAAAGCAAAATGGTTCTTCAATAATGCCAGGAAAGGTTAACCCTGTAATACCAGAAGTAATGAGTCAGGTAGCTTTTAAGATTATAGGTAATGATGTTGCAATAACTATGGCTGCAGAGGCTGGACAATTAGAGCTAAATGCTTTTGAGCCACTAATATTCTTTAACCTATTCCAATCTATAGAAATGTTAGCTAACGGAATAAACACTCTTACAGAAAATTGTATTAAAGGTATAACTGCAAATAAAGAAAGATGTAAGAACTTAGTTGAAAATAGTATAGGTATAGTTACAGCCATTTGTCCTCATATAGGATATAAAAAAGCTGCTGAAATTGCAAAAATCGCTATGGCTACTGGTGAACCTATAAGAAATATCATTCTTGGTAAAAACATTTTAAATGAAGCAGAGCTTAATGATGTATTAGATGCAGTAAATATGACAGAGCCAGGAATATCAGCTAAATATTTAATTAACTATAAGAAAATCGACCTATAATTTAAAATCATACAGTGTGTTACTTTTAATAATAGCTTAGTAACCACTGTATGATTTTTTTCTATCGTTTTACTACATTGAAATTATAATCAATTAACACCCAATTTTGTGGAAAATCAATGCCTAATTTCCAATAGCTTATTCCTCTAAGTTCTAATTCTCTTATTAGATCAAATTTAGCTTGAATAGATCTAGCATCTTCAAACCATACTTCATGTTGTTTTCCATTGGTGTCTGTATAATTAAAGTGAGGAGCTTGGGCTGTATAATCATACAGAATAGGCACATTATTGACTCTTGCAATATCAATAGCCTGTTGTGGACTTACTGCTCTGGCATATTGACCTCCAGGAACATAAGGTAAAGTCCAGTCATATCCGTAAAGATTCTGTCCTAGCATTATTTTATTTGCTGGCATTTCTGTTAAGGCATACTCTACTACTTTCCTAACGGGACCAATAGGTGATACAGCCATTGGCGGACCTCCACTATAACCCCATTCGTAAGTCATCAATACTACAAAATCAGCAATTTCTCCATGTGCTTTATAATCATGTGCCTCATACCATCCCCCTACTTGCTGTGCACTAGTTTTCGGTGCAAGGGCTGTAGACATCATAAAACCTTCTCTAGAAAGCCTTTCTTTTGCCTTCCTTAGGAATTTGTTATAGTCTTCTTTATTTTCTGGCGGCAAAAATTCCATATCAAAATGAACATCGCTAAATCCTACTTCTTTAGCTGTTGCAACAATATTGTCTAGTAAGGTATTTTGAACTTCTTCATTAGTTAGGATTATTTTCCCTAGTTCATTACTAAACTTTCCTTCTTCTAAATTTGTTACTACCATCATCAAGGTAGCTCCATTTTCACGTGCAATTTGTAGGAAGTTATTTAGTAAAGGTGCTTTTAGACTTCCATCTCTTTGGATTTGATAGCTAAAAGGAGCTAAATAGGTTAAATATGGAGCGCTTTCTCTAGCCGATTGCTCTAAATAAGGACTTACAGTTCCTCCAGTAGGCTCTACATAAGCATTTACCTCTGCATTTCGTTTTAGTTGAGGAGGAATATAAAGTCTAAGCCCAATGGGAAGAGGTTGATCTGGAGAAATATTATTTACCCTTGCTAAAGTCCGATAATTGATACCAAATTTATTTGCAATGCTATATAAACTATCCCCAGGCTGAACCCAGTAAAAGCTCCCTATTATAGGAATTACTAAAGCCTGCCCTACTACTAGTTGATTAGGATTCTGAATCTCATTGGTAGTAACTATGTCTTGAACTGTTGTATTATAAGTCTGTGCTATGCTATATATTGACTGTCCTTCTTGGACCACGTGAATCTGCATAATACATACTCCCTTCATAGTAAGATGTTTGTATATTATATGCTTCTATTGTTAAAATGTTAGTTATACCTAGTTGGTGAAGATTAATATATATCTATACTAATTTTTAATAATAATATTATATTAAATATTCAAATTCTTTATATAAGACTTTCTTTTTTTTGTGATAAGAGTTATACTAATAATAGTAGTTATTATAACCTGGTACTAGGACTTTATAATAAACAAGGAGGCATTTATGGAATTACCAAGTCTTAAAATCGGAAATCTTGTTGCAAAGATACCTATTGTCCAAGGTGGTATGGGTGTAGGAATCTCACTCTCATCTTTAGCTGGCAATGTATCGTTAAATGGAGGTATAGGTGTCATTTCTGGAGTTGAAATTGGATTTAATGAACCAGACTATTTTAGAAATAAAAGAGAAGCTAATATTAGAGCACTAAAGAAACATATAAAAAAAGCTAAAGAAATCTGTAACAATGGGATTGTAGGTATAAACATAATGACTGTGCTGAATAATTTTGATGAAATGGTTAGAGAATCTGTTCAGGAGAAAATAGATATTATATTTTCTGGTGCAGGTCTTCCATTGAGTCTACCTAAATTCACTAAAGGAACTAACACAAAGATTGCTCCTATTGTCTCTTCAGGTAGAACAGCTTCTATTATATGTAGAAACTGGGATAAACACTATCAGGTTGCTCCTGA
>CAYYDM010000010.1:27551-42174 GCA_964470635.1 uncultured Clostridia bacterium
TGATGCTATTGTGGTTGAAGGACCTAAGGCTGGGGGACATCTAGGTTTTTCTAAGGATGGTATCTTTGAGCCCTCTAATCAACTTGATAATCTAGTTAAAGATGTCTTGAATACTATAAAACCTTTTGAGGAAAAATATAATAAAAAAATACCAGTAATTGCAGGTGGAGGAGTTTTCAACGGCAAAGATATTGCAAATTTATTAAATATTGGTGCATCAGGAGTACAGATGGGAAGCAGATTTGCTGCTACGCATGAATGTGATGCTTCTGACCTGTTTAAACAGGCATATGTTCAATGCAAATCTGACGATATTGAATTAATCCAAAGTCCTGTGGGTATGATAGGTAGAGCTATCAAAAATGATTTTTTAAGTGAAGCCAAACTAGGACTAAGAAAGCCTATCGGATGTATCACAAACTGCTTAAAGCCATGTAACCCTAAAGAAGCACAGTATTGTATTGCTAGTGCACTTATCAATGCCCAAAAGGGTAATTTATCATCGGGATTTGTATTTGCAGGGGCAAATGCAGCTCTCATAAATAAAATAGTTTCTGTAAGAGAATTATTCGAAGAATTAGTATCAGAAGCTAAAGTCAATCTTATGAATTTCAAGGAAAAATAAGCTATGCTATATATTTAATATAGTTTGTGAAAGGAGTGTAAATATGCATCTAGATCAACTTTTTAAAATACAGCAGATAATGGAGAATCATATAAAGGAATTATCACAGATTGATGAAAATGTCTTAGGTAAAGAGAATTTATTTGATTTAAGATTCTTGGCCCTTCAAGTAAAGGTAGGCGAATTAGCTAATCTAACAAAATGTTATAAGTATTCTAGAACAAAAGAAGATATACCAAAAGATAAGATAATGATAAGATATATAGATGCTATGAAATATTTATTATCCATAGGAAATGAGAATAACTTTAGCATTATTAATATTGATGATGTAAATTCTATAATAAAAGAAGATAGTATTATAAAATCATTCAGCAATATATTTGATGATATCACGCATTTAAAATATCATATAAAACAAAATAATTATATTGATTCAATGTCTAGATATATTAAACTTTTCGGAGAGTTTATAAACCTAGGAGAAAATTTAGGTCTTACCTTTGAGGAAGTATATAATTATTATAGTGAAATGGTACCTTGTTATCTAAATCACAAAAAAAATATAAATAAGTCTTGACTAGATTTAATGTCTAGTCAAGACTTTTTCTATCTACCAAGACTTCTTATATTTTCAACTGGATATTGTTTTGTTATATTTCTACTAGGTAAATAATGCATAAGCACTGTCAAAACAAAGAATATAATACATACAAGAACATGTACTCCCCATGGATATAGCCAAAGTCTATAAGTAAAGATATCTTTTATATAATCTCCAAATGACATAGGTAGTCCAACTGCTGTACCTAGTGAAGTAAGGAACAGCACTAACATCAATATTATATTGGCAATCACTGCTGCCAGTAGACCATTAAGGATTCCTACTTGAAGGTAATGTCTTGAAAACTGTTCTCTTGTCACTCCCAGGGATTGTAATATACCTATCCGGTTCTTATCCTGCTCTAGCTTAGATACCATTGTATTATATAATATAATACATGCAATGGCTGCAGATGTAAGCCCCAATAGTCCAATAATAATAGCATTGTTAATTGCCTCATGATATAATTGAGCATTGCTATTCTTGTAGTTATACAGGGTGTAGCCATGATTATTAGCATATCCTAGCAATTTTGAATCTAGTACTACATCCTTATTCGTAGAGTCGGTGTTTATGTACCAAAGAGTACGTCCATATCTAGTAGGATAAAGAAAATCTACCATATCCTTCATCTGTTCAAGAGTATTTCGTTGTAACCCCAATCTAGAATTTGGATATATGGATTCCATACCATCCATAGAACTGATTACGACATAAGGTGCTATATTATTGGAAAACGGCCAAATTCCTTCTCTTGGAAAATAGTATACTATTCCTCCAACCTTTACTTTATGAGTTGTATGGCTTATGGCATAAGTATCGTAAACTATTTTCTCATCATCAGAAGATAAATAAATTGTATCCCCAGGTTTAATATCTTCCTGTTTATAATAATAATCCTTATAACGACTATTATATGTAGTCTTATAGGAGCTAGTTTGATCAAAGAGCCAATTCATTCTGTTGTCCTCATTTGTAGCATCTAGTACCTTCTTTTCTCCAAAAGGTGCTTCTTTAATATTTGAATCTCCAGGAAGATACATAGGAATTAACAATATAACTTCTTCGCCCTTTGCAAATTTTTCTTTATTAACAGTACCTTCTGCTACTGCCGAATTATATCGATTAAATAATTCTTCTTTAGGATCTATACCATAAATTTTAGTGTAAAATGCGTTTTTAATCCATTCTGGCTCATTTTCCAGCTCTGCGTTATAGCTACTAAAATGATTATCTAGAAGTTTATCAGGTAATAGCTGTTGGAAAGTTTGTATCATTTTGTTCTCATCAATATCATCATACCAGAAGAAAGTCTGTTTACCCACTTTATAAACTTCTGTAGACTTAATACCTTCGATTCCCATTATTTCTTCTTTTGCCAGTGATATTCTCCTTGTAGCTTCCCCAAAATAAGTTTCCATAGCATAATCCGGTCGATTAGTAGCTAAAACCGTTGTTTTATAATCATCAAAGGATATATAGCAAAGAAAAATAGATGACAATAAAATAGTAATTGTTATTAGAGATATTCCAAAGGATATAAATGCTTTACCTTTGTTCAGCTTAAAATATCTCCTGTTAATATATGAAAAGGTCTGGCAATGAATTTCTTTGCTCTTATGATCTTTATGCTTTATCTTCTTATGCTTTGGAGGCTTGGACATTGTACCAACTAAAGGAATTCTCACTGCAAAAATCATAGGTACAGACATACCAATAAATAGTGCAACGCAGCCTGCTACTATACCAAGAGTAAGTAAATATAGAATCACGTGAAATTGAAGATTCCTTCCACCAAAGTTGTTCATAGCATAAATAATTAGAGCTGCAAGACCAAATCCTACAGGAACACCAATGAAAAGCCCAGTCCGTAAAAGATATAGTCCTTCACATAAAAGGAGCTTTACAATTTGGCCATTAGTTGCTCCCATAGACTTTAATAATACAATTTTCCGTGACCTTCTCTTCATTTGGGTTAAGAATATCTGAAATATAGCTAAAGCAGTGGCTATAAATATAACCGCAATGATAGCTAAGGTCAATATGTATTCAGTTGAAGCGCTGTCTTCTGGATAAGAAAAAATATTTCTACGGAAATTGTCTGTGTTAAACTGCATCTTGTTTTCTAGATTTTCCGTTCCCTCTAATGAATCATCTCGCCAATCATCTAGTTTTCTATTAACATTCCACTTATCAAAAGCTTCTAATTCTCGCTCTATTTCTTCATCTGTCATTCCATATGTATACATCCAAAAATCAATATTCGGTACAATTCTTTGTTTATCCTCTTCTGACAAAACTTCCTTATTTGGATAATTTAATGCCAGATTGGAGTATAACTTTTCTATTGCTGAGCTAGAGTATAGAAAAATATTACGCCCCATCTTGTAATCTGAGAAGTCCCCTAAGGTTGTGCCGTAAATCGCATCAGCAAAAGCCTTTCCTCCTTCTTCAGTTACAAAAGCGTTTGGAGCCTTGTATCCACCTAAATCCCATTTATCAGTATAAGTTTGCAAAATACCTGTAATAATAAATTCTTTCTTCAGTATAATCTTTTGATTCTTTATAAGGCCCTTATCCCTTATAATATCTGGATTAACTTCATCCCCTCTAATATAGTAGTAAAAATAATCATTGCTAACTACTACAACCACATCTCCCATTTGCTCAAAAGGAGTTTCGTGATGTTGGTAATAATCAGGTATAGAAATATATTGCATTTCATCGTATAATTTATTTATTTTAGCTTCTAACTCAAGTATTTTTCCTATATTATAATAGGACTCTTTTCCACTTTCAGGTGTTATAGCTTTAATATCTTTTATTTCTTGCATGATTTTATTTATCTCTGAATAATATTCATATCTTGATTTAATTCCTCTTTCCTTAAATTCTTTATTCAGCTTCATAACATATTTCCCTATATCACCGTCAACCCTAGGAATAGTAATAGCCACATTAATTTTTTGTCCTACTTCAAGGTCTAGGTTCATATTACTCATTTGATTAAGCTCTACCATTATTTCATTAGGAGCCTCGGGATAACGACCTTTATAAAGTGAAAATCTTGCCATATCAATTAATTCTTTATTGAATGTCCCAACAACTCCACATTTATCAGATTTTCCTATAATTAAGCTTGAGCCTACTTTATCTACCTCAGATTCTGCCTTTAATCTCTCTAAAATCTCATAATCACCATCTAAATACGCTGCATGCCATTCTCCATAAAGGTCTAAACGCTGTTCTGATTTTGTCTTTTCTATACTAGCTTCAAAAACAGTTGACGTTACTATAAAAATAAAGGCTAATGTTATTACTAATTTAAGCAGTAGAGTATCTTTTTTTCTACCTTTTAGACCTCTTCTGGCAATATCCCACATTTTCATCTCATCCTGCCCTTCCTGTTGAATATTTTAATTGAGTTCTTACACATTCTCTACTCACTTATGCCTGTACAAACTGTGATTTACTAGAATCTACAATTGAAGAAATTCTACCATCTACAATGGTAATAATTCTATCTGCTTCTTCTGCTATCTCCATATCATGAGTAACAAGCACAATAGTTTGTCCAAATTTCTTTGCAGACTCTTTCATAAGACGCAAAACTTCTCGTCCTGTATTTTCGTCTAGATTACCTGTAGGTTCATCTGCAAGAACAATAGCAGGTTTTGAGACTAAAGCACGTGCAATAGCAACACGCTGTCTTTCTCCTCCAGACAGTTCATCAGGGTAATATGAAAGCTTTCCTTCTATGTCTAGAGACTGGATAACTTCATTAAAATGAGTCATATCTGGTTCTTTACCATCTAAATGAATAGGCATTAAAATATTCTCATGAACAGTATGCTCTTGTAAAAGATTAAACGCCTGAAATACAAAGCCTATACGTCTACGACGTAAAACTGCAAGCTCCTTATCCTTTAAATCAAATACACTCTTTCCTTCTAAGTATAATTTACCTCCAGTTGGCTTATCTAACCCGCCCAGCATATGTAAAAGAGTTGATTTGCCAGAGCCACTTTTCCCGATAATTGCATAAAATACTCCTTCTTCGATTTCTAGATTAGAAGGCTTTAGTGCATGAACCTTAAGTTCATCCTTGCCATAAGTTTTTTCAATATTTTCTGCCTTAAGTATAATTCCCATATTCTCTCCCCCATTTTCCCAGTATATTTTATTATTCAGAGCATAAATAATAATTTTGTAGGCTCTGAGTGACTCTATCTTCTTTATACTGTTCTATGCAATCAATTTAAATCCTTTATTTTTTGTTATTTTGTAACATTTTTAACAATTATATTTGCTATATATAAAAAAGCCTTGACTAGAATAAATCTAATCAAGGCTTTAAGTTAACTAATAGTAATTTAGACTACCTCTGAGATTTGTCGTATGGAATACCTTCTGCTTTCGGTGCCCTTGATTTCTTTGAGGTAAACGCAAGTACCACCATTGTAGCAATATAAGGCAACATCTTGTAGTAGGTCTGATTGATTCCTAAATTATGAAGAAATGGTATTAGTGCAACTGAGTATGCTAAGGTTCTTAAGAATGCAAAGAATAGAGCAGCAAAAAGAATCCTTAATGGCTTCCATTGTCCAAAAATCATTACTGCCAAAGCCAAGAATCCAAATCCTGCGACTCCTGTATGTCCGTTTATATTTCCATCCATAACTCCAACTGAATAGAAAAATCCTCCGATTCCACCCAGAATACCAGAAATACTAGTACCTGCATATCTCATTTTATGAACATTGATACCTACAGAGTCAGCAGCATGAGGATGCTCTCCACATGCTCGAAGTCGTAGACCAAATTTAGTTTTATAGAATACAATTACTGCTATAATAAGAAATAAAAAGCTAATAAAAACTGTTAAATAAGTTCTCTGGAAAAACATGGGTCCCAGTACTGGAATTTTTCCCAAAACTGGTATCTCTCTAATATAAAAGTTCATGTTTGTAGTTATACCATCGCTATTAAAGAACATTTTTGATATTAGTAATATTGCTGCTGGTATAAGCATATTAAGGGAAGTACCAGTAATAACCTGATCTGCTTTCATAGTAACCGCTGCAAAGGATAAAAGCAGTGAGTAAATTAAACCTGCTGCCGCAGCAATTAGCATTCCCAAAAGTAGAACAGTTTGTGGATCCATGCCTAAGCCTTGAACAAAGTAAACAAACAATGCACCAAAGAATGCACCAAAAAGCATTATTCCTTCAAGTGCAATGTTTACTACACCACCTATTTCACTGAACATACCACCTAAAGCTACAAGAAGCAATGGCATTGCTACAGGAAGCATATTTTGAATCAAATAATATACAGTATCCATTATTCTGACTCCTTTGTATTATTATCAGAGATTTGATTTAAATCAGCCTGTGTTGACTCGCCCTCTATTTCTATTTGGGTGGTATGCCCCTTCCCCAAACGGTTCTTAACAAACTTAGCTAATGTTGTGTTCATTATCATAGCAAAGGCTGAGAAATAAATAATAACGGCTATAACAACATCTATTATTTCAGGCTTGTAGCCTACAAGGCTTGCTAGAGTACCTCCACGCTGTATATGGGAAACAAACACTGCTGAAAAAATAGTCCCTATTGGATGGGAATTCCCCAAAAGTGCAACAGCTATACCATTGAAGCCGTTAGCAGCAATAATATTAACAGGTTCATAGGTCATACTGCTTCCTGCAATAGCAGATGGGGCAAGTATTGCAAATGCTCCTCCAAGTCCTGCAAGTCCACCAGCAATTGCCATTGTAATAATTATGTTTGTCTTGCCTTTCATTCCAGCATATTCACTAGCATGTTTGTTGAAACCTGTAGCCTTCAGTTCATAACCAAATGTGGTTTTTTGAAGCACGATATATAGAATAATTCCAATTATTACTGCCAAAACGATTCCTAAATTCACGTTAGAACCTGAAATCCCAAGAGAAGGAATCTGAACTTTAGCTGGTAAATAGTTAGTTCTTGTTTTAGTAGATATATACATAATAGAATTTCCCTGAATCATCATATCTACCAAGTACATCCCAATATAGTTGAACATTATTGATGTAATTACTTCGTTTACATTCAGAAGGGCTTTGAAAATTCCAGGTATAAACCCCCAAAGCATTCCTCCAATCATTCCTGCTAAAACAGCTACAACCCAATGTATATTGCTTGGTAAATCCCACATAAAGCCTACATAAAGAGCAAAAAACATCCCCATTGTATATTGTCCTGAGGCTCCTATATTGAATAATCCCATCTTAAATGCAAATCCTACAGCTAGACCTGTCATTAAAATTGGAGTTGCGAAGTAAAACACATCACCTATACGGTTAAATCCTCCAAAAACCACATAACTAAATCCTGCTAAGGCACTCTCTGGTTTTGCAATAAGCATTACAAAAAAACCAAAAACTAGCCCTAGGAAAATAGCCATTAGCGCTGATGAAAATGATGAAAAGCCAATGTTCTGTGTAATACTTTTAAAATCAAATTTTCTTTTATTAGATAAGCTATTTTTATCCTGCATCGTTAATCTCCTTTACGACATCACGTTTTGCGCCTGACATGTAAAGTCCAAGCTCCTGAACAGTTGTTGTCTTAGGGTCAAGTTCTCCTACAATTTCCCCTTCATATATTACCAGAATACGGTCACTTACATCCATAACTTCATCCAGCTCTAATGACACTAGGAATACTGCCTTGCCTGCATCACGCCTTGCAACAAGCTGCTTGTGTACATACTCTATAGCTCCTACATCTAGACCTCTAGTGGGTTGTACTGCTACTAGAAGCTCATGCTCTTTGTCAATTTCTCTCGCTATAATTGCTTTCTGCTGATTACCTCCAGACATGCTTCTCACTATAGTTATTGGTCCTTGACCACTTCTTATGTCAAATTTTTCTATAAGCCTTTCAGCATGTTTCCTTACAGAATCAAATTTTATGAATCCTCCCTTTTGAAATTCAGGCTGCCAATATCTCTGTAGTACTAGATTCTCCTCCAATTTGTAATCCAATACAAGACCATGCTTGTGCCTGTCTTCTGGAATATGACTCATACCGGCAATAGAACGCTGTCTGACAGATGCTTTTGTTATATCCTTACTACGTAGAGTAATACTACCTGAGCTAGCCTTTTCCAACCCTGTAAGTGCATTAACAAATTCAGTCTGCCCGTTTCCATCAATCCCTGCAAGGCACACTATTTCACCTGCTCTAACATCAAAGGATACATTTTTAACTGCATTGTTTTTATGGGTTTTAGATGGTACAGTAAGATTTCTAACTGAGAGAACAACTTCTCCAACTTTCGTTTCTTTTTTATCTACACTGAAACTTATATCACGACCTACCATCATCTTAGAAAGTTCTTCCTTGGTTGTATCTTTAACATCTACAGTTCCAATGTATTTACCCTTTCGAAGAACTGTACATCTATCTGCAACTTCCATAATTTCATTAAGTTTATGTGTAATGAATAAAATGGATTTACCTTCTTGCGCAAATCCCTTCATAATCTGGAGAAGTTCCTTAATCTCCTGTGGAGTCAGAACAGCTGTAGGCTCATCAAAAATCAAGATCTCATTTTCTCTATATAGCATTTTGAGAATTTCAACCCTTTGCTGCATTCCTACTGTAATATTCTCGATTAAGGCATCTGGATCTACCTTGAGTCCATATCTTTCACTAAGTTCCATAACCTTTTTTCTAGCTTCTTTCTTTTGAAGGAATCCTATCTTATTAGGTTCAACACCAAGAATGATGTTTTCAAGCACAGTAAAAATCTCCACTAACTTAAAGTGCTGATGGACCATTCCAATTCCCAGCGCATTGGCATCATTAGGGTTGTTGATCCTAACAACTTCTCCGTTCTTTCTTATCTCCCCATTTTCAGGTTGATAAAGTCCAAAGAGTACGCTCATAAGCGTGGATTTCCCAGCACCATTTTCCCCTAGAAGTGCATGTATTTCGCCTTTTTTCAGTTTTAGGGTAATATTGTCGTTTGCAATAATACCCGGGAATTTTTTTGTAATATTAAGCATTTCAACAATATAATTTTCCACGTTAACCTCTTCTTCTAATTATATTTTTTATTACTAAATCATAAATTTTCCAAATATTTTTTTATATAGAAAATGGGGGAAAATATTAGCCTTTCCCCCACTAACTGAATCTTACTTGCATAAGGCCTAGCCCGATATGGCAGGTAAAATTTATTTATTTTTACTATCTTGTAGTAACTGTAACTTTGTGAAGATTTAATGCACTAGTAAGCTCGTTAGCAGTAGCATATCCTGTTGGATCTGCAACTGGGATTTCACGCTTAGCTGAAACGCTTCCTTCTACTAATTTAGCAAATACTTTATCATATGCTTCTTTGTTGAAAGACTTGAATCTATCGAATGAATTTCCATTCTTGTCTCCTATTACAGTAGTTGGAAGACCAACACCAGCGTTAGCTGCATTAAATACTGTTGTTTTACCTGCATATTGATTCCAGCTATTTGTTTTATAGATGGACTCAAGTACACTTATAACTGATGCTGAAAGACCTTTTGTAGCTGATGTTATTACAGTTTCGCTATCATATCTTTGGTCAACGTCAACACCAATAACTTTTGCTCCTGCTTCGCTAGCTGCTGACATAACAGATTTACCAACTGAACCACCACAAGCGAATATTACTTCTGTACCTTCTTGGTACATTGTTTTTGCAGTTGCCTTGTTTGTATCATTTTCTTCGAAGTTACCAGTATAATGATATGTTGCCTTTATTGCTCCGTCAGGAAGTCCTAACTCTTTAGCTGCATCTTCAGCTCCTTGAAGGTATCCATATCCAAATGCCTGTACAGCTGGTACAGCCATACCACCCATGAATCCAAGCTTAGTCATTCCATCCATAACTGCAGCATAACCAGCAAGGTATCCTGATTGCTCCTCTGCATACAATATACTTGCAACGTTTTCTTTAGTCTCGAATACTGAATAATCTGCTGTATGAGGTGCTCCGTCAAGTAGTATAAACTTAACTTCTGGATATTTTGTTTGAGCTTCGTATATTGGAACCTCGAACAAGAATCCTGGTGTAACGATTACTTTTGCTCCCCCTTGTACTGCAAGGTCGATAGCTGCTAGATAGCCTGCATCAGAAGCTTCTTCAGGTTTAATATATGTATGTGAGATTTTTTCTGCTTTTGCAAAAGCAACTACACCTTCCCAAGAACCTTGGTTAAATGATTTGTCATCAATGTTACCTTTGTCAGTAATAAGTGCTATATCAGCGCCTTTACTTGTGTTACCACCACATCCAACTAAACTCATAGTTGCCAACATGATAGCCAAAGCAATTGTAAGTACTTTTTTCATTTAATGACCCCCTAATTAATTCATTTGACTAGTGTCTTCGAATAAATTATACCCCTTTTGTACTAAAATTACAACTACTATTTTGTTTATTGTTTAACTTGTACCTTTTTTTGAAAATTATAGTAGTGTGGCATGTTATCCAATGGTTTCCTATCGGTATCCATATTATTTTAACTCAAAGCCTTCATGTCCCTTAAAATTGTCATATTCCTGCCCATTTCTTTAGCCCTATAAAGCTCCCTATCTGCAAATTCCATTATGTTTGCCATTGAGCTAAAATCTGAGCTACTACCTATAGCACCTCCTACGCTTATGGTTACATTCTTATGCTCACCTTTATCTATATAGTAAAGACCTATTCTCTCGACTTCTATCCGAATAAGATTTCCTAGCTCTAATGCATCCCCATAGCTTAAAGAAGTAGAAATATATACAAACTCCTCTCCTCCGTATCTTCCAAAGATATCATCCCTATTGTTCTGAATCTTCTTTATACTATCTGTTATCTTTCTAAGACATACATCTCCCTGGGCATGTCCCCAATAATCATTATATTTTTTGAAATTATCTATATCTATCATAAATAATACTATCTGATCTTCCTTTGAGGACATATCCTCTAGAATTTTTTTAAGATAAGTATTTATACTTCTTCTATTTGGAATTCCTGTTAATTCGTCTTCATAGGCTTTTTTCTCAAGCATTTTATTTTCCAGTTTTATCTTTTCTAGTTCATTTTTCTGAATTGATATCTCCTCTTCAAGCCTGATTTTTATCTGCTCAAATTTACCTATTATTTCAATGTTTTTTAGCTCTATATTTAATATTTCCAATTTATTACCAAGATTGGAATTCATGACTTGCTCCTTGAAATTATAGTAATTCTTATAATATTTTAGGGCATTCATGTAATCTCCTTGGTTTTCATGATATTCGGACATTAACCTGTAGATTTGACAAAGTTTATTTTTGGCTCCAACATCATCTGCAAATTCAATAGCTTTTTCATAGAAATTCAAGGTTTCTCTAGATGCCTTTACTAGGTGAAGCTGGGCAATATTTAGCAATACATCTATTACATAGTATTTGTTGTTTATATCTTTAAGCCTTTCAAGAGATCTGAAGTAATATTCTTCAGCCCTTTTAATATTCCCCATTTCAAAATAGACCTTTCCAATTTTGTTTTCAATCTCTCCTAGGTTAACCATGTCATTGCTATCAACAAGTATATCATAGCTTTTGTAATACACCTTAAGTGCTGTCTCAAAATCTCCTTTATCAAAGTGAATTTTACCTATATTACTCAATATGGCGGCATGGTTTAAAGAAAAGTCATTTTTAACAACAATATCAATAGCCTTTTCATAATACTCCATAGCCTTATCATATATATCTGATTCTCTGTATACTTCTCCAATGTTGTTCAGAACCACGCTTAGTAAAAAATCATCCCTATTAAATTCCAGCATACCTTCTACTTTAAGGAAATATTTTAAAGCTTCTTCATATAATGAGCTATAAAAATATGCAATTCCTATGAAATTCAATGCCTTTACCTGACCATCAATATGATCTCTAGCTTCAAATATTGAAAGAGCTCTAAAGGAGTAATCAAGCATACTGATTCTATCTGACTTTATTCTGCACCCAAAGACCATACCAATAAGGGCATACCCCTCTTCTACTACTAGGTTGTTAGCTTTGGCTAGGGCATAGGCCTCCTCACTTATTTCCAGAGACTTGTCCGGATTTACGGATGCTATGGTTTTTGCATGATGAAGTTTGTTATATATTTCATCTGATATGGTTTTATTCATTGTCATCAAATCCTTATCCACTAAGTTTGTGGTATTTTTTATAGCCTAATTATATTATAGTTTACATCATTTTTCCACTTAAAACTACAAGATTCTTAACGGAAATTCGGTTGCTTTGAGTAGGATGTCTTTGACAAATACTAAAAAACTTATATAGCTAGATGAAGGTAGATTTCGTTGCATAATAAAAGCCTTGACTAGAATAAAATCTAATCAAGGCTTTTACAGAACGACATATGGTCGTTGCCTAAATATTTTTTGGTGGAGGCGGTGGGACATGTTATCCAATAGTTTCCTAATGGCACTGACTATATCTTGAGCTTTATTAAAGCTCCCTGGCGTGTTATGGAAGTGAATTTTAGTTTAACCTCTTCCATCCTAGTACTGCATATTATTTTAGACTTAGCAGCCTATGAGTCGATACAGGGCTGCTGGATTTCTCCACATACCCCTCTGTATTAGCATAGCTTTTGCTTTAACCTTCACCGATAAAGCCAGATTTTCACCTATATAGGGCCAAGAGGACAGGAACCTTGGATTCTCCTCCTATGTGTTTACCGTATGGAGAGGATTACCTTCCAATATTCTTTCCACTTCTTCATAGCCTTCTAGAAAGCCAAAATTGTATCGGGCAGGAAGGGCAAAAACATATTTGTTGTTACTTCCCAGCTTTTTGGGGCCTATAGGTGCAGCGCCTATATGGAATTTTTCCTGCTGCAATTGAGCCCATTGTTCTAAAGTAAAGACCATGATCGGGATATCCTGCCGTGGGTGTTCCACTGTCCAGGAAGGATGTCTGATAATGATTTCAGGCCCTGTTTCAACCACCCTACCGTTTATATCCCGCCCCTCCCATCCACTAGCTGCAATCTTATATCCACGCCAGCTCTCAGGTAGAGAGAAACTAAAACCGTAGTTGTAGTTTCGGTATACCACAGGACTCACTGATGGAATACATATATTTTGGCCCACCATAATGTTATTTGGATTAGTGATAACAGGATTTATCGCAAGTATTGCAGATACAGTTACATTATACCTTCGAGCAATGGTAGTTAGGGTATCTCCATGCCGCACAGTATAAATCTTTCCAGGACATTTAACTGGTATAGGAAGAGGCATTACCCCTGGCACGCAAATAGATTGGCCTATTATAAGGACATCGGGATTTTTGATTTGTGGATTAGCCTTAATTAAATTATTCAAGGAAACCTTATAATGCTGTGCAATCGAATATAGAGTGTCACCACTTCTCACTGTATATATAAACCCGTTGCACGGATGTTGTTTCATCTCACCTACTTGATTTAATGTCTCCCAGAATAAGCTGCACCTGTGTTGGCATATCATCTTTTCCATAGACCCATAGGGACAATAATACATGCAAAAAGGATAATAATCATACATTATTTTTTCCCCCATTTTTTATCAATCTTCTAGAATACTTGCTGCTCATTTCATTATATGCTAGTAAAATCGGGGGGCACTTTGTCTCTTAACAATTTATATTCAGTAAAAAAAGCAAAGAGATTAAATACATAACTCTTAATTTATCATTTTATAGAATATATATATCTAAATAACTAATCAATTTACCCTTGTTTCAACACTATGCTTGCACATAATACTATTTTATTATATAATAATTTCAGAACATATGTTCCTTATATTGAAAAGAGGTATGAATATGCGTGAAACTCAAAAAGCTTACATAGCAGGAATAGTTGACGGTGAAGGAAGCATTATGCTTACAAAATTTCATAATAATCAGTATCATTCTCCTTGTGTTTCAATTTCTTCTACTGATATGGAATTATTAGAATGGATAAAAGAAACTACTGGAATGGGAAGAATAATAAATAAAAAAAATTATAATAAAGAAAAGCATAAGCCTTCATATACATATAGAGTTATTTATGATGACGCTTTAGATTTACTAAATGATATTGAGCCCTACCTCGTTATTAAACGTAAAAAACAAAGAGCTCAATTAATTCTTGA
Organism: uncultured Clostridia bacterium; assembly: GCA_964470635.1. GTDB lineage: Bacteria > Bacillota > Clostridia > Tissierellales > Proteiniboraceae > Proteiniborus. The sequence continues at coordinate 41,982 of CAYYDM010000010.1, forward strand.
AAAGTATAAACAATTAACTCCACGAAATGGAAGATATTCTAACGAACAAAAATTACAGAAACAAAAGTTCTACGAAGAATTCATGGCATTATAAAAGCCTTGGCTAGAATAAAATCTAATCAAGGCTTTTATGTTTTGTTTTATGGTGGAGGCGGTGGGACATGTTATCCAATAGTTTCCTAATGGCACTGAC
>CAYYDM010000011.1:0-3594 GCA_964470635.1 uncultured Clostridia bacterium
TATTCCACTTATAATTAATGATAGGTTGGATATAGCTTTGGCTGTAGATGCAGACGGTCTTCATATAGGACCTGATGATATTCTTGTAAAGATTGCGAGAAACCTGCTAGGACCTGATAAAATATTAGGCGTATCTACATCAAATATCGATGAAGCACTTGAAGCACAAAGCCAAGGTGCTGATTATCTAGGAGTAGGGGCAATGTTTCCTACAAAAACAAAAAAGGATACTGAAAGTGTAAGCCTTAGAGAATTGCAACTAATTAAATCCTCTATTCAAATACCAGTAGTAGGCATAGGCGGAATCAATGAGTTAAATGCTAAAGAAGTAATGAATACAGGCGTTGACGGTATTGCTGTTATATCAGCTGTTTTAGGGAAAAATGATGTCTATGCTGCTGCTAAAAATCTTTACAATATAATATCTTAATTTGTTTTGGTTCCTTGAAGTGTCGTTTTGTTTTACCCCCTAATAAAAAGCTATTAGATATTGTCTAATAGCTTTTGTATTTTTATATTAAACATAATGTTAGTAGGATAAAAGCTTTCACCGTTGATTAATTATACCCCATATTGGCCACTCATGCTATCTCTAAAAAGAGGTATGTGTGGTGGGTTGAATGTAAATGCAGCAAATATAACAATGAGCAAGATTAGTATGCAAATAGAAACTTGAATTTTTATGCCTTTGCCATATTTATAAATATGAGCTCCTATAAGTTGACCTATTGTAATACTTAAGAATAGGTCGAATATATCAAGTGCCAAGGATTCTATGCCAAAAGCTTGTGTGTATGTATAGTAAAATGAAAGTGTTATTAGCATGGAAATAACTATGGAAACTACACTTGCAAAAAACCATTTGTCTTTGTTTAAATTGTATTTTTTATGATTTATGAAATAATAAACACTCCACCAACCAATCATGGGGAGTAACAACATTTTAAGATGTTCCCATATACTTTCATTCACTGGTACAAACATACCTATTACTTTAACTTTACCTGTTAAATCATATACGAAATGCATTATTCCCCCAATTATAAATAATGCTGGTATGCCAAATATCAGCCACTTTTCTGGTTGTGATAATTTTTTATTATCCATAAATATCAACTCCATTATATGTGAACTAGCTTTCATTAATGCAAGGAGATGATTTTCTTATTTTTCCCTTGTTCTTGATACCAATGTCCAAAACGACAATGTAAACCCAAAATAACATTTTCAAATAAAATTATCAGACTATTGACTTGTTATAGGTTATTGGTTATAATACTTTTAATTTAATATCTGCATAACAAAGATTTGTGGTATTTCACATTTCGGAGTATAAGAAATAATAGCTAGGATAAGAATTAGTAGCAATCAGGATGCCAAACAGAAAGTTACCGGGTGATGAGAGGTGCATGGATAGGGATTGTGAATACATCTTTGAGCTTTGCACCGAACAGTTTCACTCAGTAGGCTGCAACGGAAATCAGCACTCGTTATCGTGCTAGGGTATCTCATATTATGATGATGTACCTGATAAGGTAAGTAATGCGAGTTACTTACGAATTTAAGGTGGTAACACGAGATGTAATCTCGTCCTTTTGGAAACAAGAGGGCGAGTTTTTTTATTTCCAGCTTTTTTTCTTATAGACCTTGCAAATATTGAAAATAATATTTCAAGGAGATGTTAAATATGCTAATACCAGAAGAACAGATACAAATCATTTTAAAGGGAGCGCATACCCTCGTAAGTGAGGAAGAGTTGCTTTTAAAACTCAAAAAATCTTTTGAGAGAAATGAACCACTAACAATCAAACTAGGGCTTGATCCATCAGCACCAGATATTCATCTAGGTCATGCGGTTGTCCTGCGTAAAATCAAACAAATGCAGGATTTAGGGCACCGTGCAGTAATTGTCATTGGTGATTTCACTGGAAAAATTGGTGATCCTACTGGAAAATCTAAAGGCAGGGTTGCACTAACTGATGAACAAGTAAAGGAAAATGCAAAAACCTACTGTGAGCAGATATTTAAGGTACTTGATAAAGATAAAACAGAAGTGCGGTTTAATAGTGAGTGGCTTTCTAAACTAAACTTTGAAGATGTTATTAAGCTTGCTGCCACTACTACCGTAGCTAGAATTTTGGAACGAGATGATTTTCAAAAAAGATATGAAAATCAAGTGCCTATAGGGATTCATGAATTTTTCTACCCGCTGATGCAGGCATATGATTCTATTGAACTTAAAGCAGATATTGAGTTGGGCGGAACGGACCAAACTTTTAACATTCTAATGGGCAGAACTCTACAGAAAACATTAGGTCAAGAGCAACAGATTTCTATATTTATGCCTATACTTGAAGGCTTAGATGGTGTGGAAAAGATGAGTAAAAGCCTTGGTAATTACATTGGTGTTAGTGAACCTGCTGAGGTGATGTTTAAAAAGGTAATGGAGGTACCTGATACACTTATCATAAAATATTTTGAACTTGCTACAGATGAGCATCCTAATGAAATTGACAAAATTAAGGCAGAACTTAATGACGGTGCAAATCCTAGGGACATTAAATACCGCCTAGCTAAAATAATAACATCACTTTACCATACACCAAAGGATGTAGAAAAGGCAGTTGAATACTATGATGTAGCTTTTGGAAAAAAAGCCATTCCAGATGATATCCCAGAACTTTTACTTGAGAGGGATAAAGAAACTGTTGCAGATAATATTGCACAGCTAATAAAAATGAATTTAGTAAAAAGTAAAAGCGAATTTATTCGATTAGTAGATCAAGGTGGTGTTCAGTTGAACAGTGAAAAACTGACATCAGATGATATGAACAGGGTTATTATTTCTTGTGATGTCATGAAAATCGGAAAAAAACGCTTCGTAAAATTTATTAAATAATAATAAGGCTATTTTAGAGAGAGTAGGAGCTATTTAAGTAAAAAATGAAATGTGTTTTATGTTCCCCCAGACTGAAAGTTTGGGGGAATTTTGCTTTGAAAGGTTATAGAAACTTGGTTTAACAAAAGATCTTGCTATTGATGGCTTGCATGGAAAAATAAACTACTGAAATTATTTTTTCATTTATCTTATACACAAAACAAGACATGTGAAACGCTCACATGTCCTATTAAGAGAACGTCAAGTCGACTATAATTGCATAAATATAGTCACACAAATTAGTATTATGGACAGTATTTTTAAAGAAGTAAGTTAACTCAAAATTTTACATAATACTATTTTATTTTTTTTCAACGGCAATCCAGACTTCTTGATGGTTGTCCTGCATATAACATTCAATAACAGGAAGGTCTGCTAATTTATACCCTGAACTTGGAAGCCATTCAGTATAAAATTGCTTATATACTTTCTGAACAGCATCAGGGAGTTCACCATTCGCCTCAAAAATAGCCCAAGTTGCAGCTGGATATGAAAACTCTTCCATTCCCTCTAGAGATGGAACATAATTACATGATGGAGCATCAACAAAGTTTGTTACAGCTAGGATATAATCCATTTCTTCAGAATTTCCCCACTGCCCACCTGCACTTATACCTAAAAAACCTGCTGGTCGGCAATCTGTTTTTTGGAAAAGC
>CAYYDM010000011.1:3604-30786 GCA_964470635.1 uncultured Clostridia bacterium
TTGTTCCATCCTTCCAAGCTTTATCCCATATTTGTGGTACAATTTCGAATGCTTTTGATGTATTAATACGATTTCTTATTCCTGATACCTTAAATGCTGGCCATTCTTCAATTTGATAGTTCATATGGTTCCCCCTTTTAAAATCATATCTTATTAAATTTATACTTGCTCGACATTTTGTGCCGTATTTTATCTGATGTTAACTATGAGGTAATTTGTTTTATAATATTGTATTGATAAGCAAATTTTACTAAACTCTTTATGCAATATCAAGTATTATGTCATTTGTATGGAAATAAATCTATAACTTACCGACTTAAAGATAACTTTATGGAAATGAGTGTTTCTTAAAGAATTACATCTATGGGAAATGATTATAATAACATATATGATAGACTTTCAAATGGAAAGTTGATGGGAGCTTTAGGTTAAGTAGACGAGATATTTTTATACAATATGATCTTAATTATTTAAGTTATTATATCTATATATTTTTTAGAGAATGGGTAAAATACATTGTAAATCATATTTATAAAAAAGGATGGAAATGATGTTAAGACCCTCAAAACTTTTACTATACTTTCTCACTATTGTAATAATAATGGTGATAATAGGTTTTATAGTTAATAAGCAATATAGTTTTATTTATAATATAGTATTTATATATATTGCATATGTACTGATATTTTACTGTGAAAAAAAAGGAGTTATAGAGGTTACTAACTTAGTTAATTTCTTAATAGTTCTTACTATTATTTTGCATTTAGTCGTTGGACAATATTTAAATTTCTATGAAACAAATACATATTTTGATAAAGGCTTACACCTAATAGGAATATTCTCAGTATCTTTATTTGCTTATCAAGTCTTAGTGTCATTAGTTGGAAGACAACCTAGCTCTAGATTAATAGCATTTGTTTTTGTTAGTTCTATAGGTATAACCATAGGAACTTTTTGGGAAATATTAGAGTTTACTATTGATGCTATATTCAATACATCTAGTCAAAAGGGCTTAATCGATACAGATCTTGACTTGATATTTAATGTGCTTGGAGCAAATCTTGCAAGTCTCAGCATAGTAATGGGAAGAAGAGATATTTAAATAGAGTGGTTTAACAAATGGATTTTCCGGAAGGAAGTTAATAACTCCATCTGGCAAACCAGCTTCTTTGAATAGTTGATACACTACATTTTCAGATCAAAATTACTATCTAAGAGACTAGGGGTAATTCCATATGGATTACCTGCAAAAATACCCCCAACAACTATATTACAGTCGTATATAAGAGAATATTTTGCAGTAATAAAGTCTCTTATATTTGATAAAATATAGATTTGTTGAATATTTAGTTCTACATAATAGAGCTTTATAGAATCAAGCTTTACAAAAAAATGCTGTAATATACGAGATTATCTTAATTAGATTAAGGTATTGTAATATATAGAGATATATGGTAAAATATAAGTAATTTTATGAACGGAGGGTTGCTTAAAAATGAACAATAGATTCCGATTTTATACTTTATGTAACTAATTTAATAGTACTTAAAGGCTCTACCTATGTGTAGGGTAATCGGGATTGGTCTGCCTATTTTTAAGAAAACCTTATTAACAATATATAAATGCTTTTAAGGAGTAGGGACAAATCTACTCTTTTTTTGTGTTTATGAAAAATAGAATGATAACGAGTAGAGAATAAATAAAATTTTCTTAATGAAATGTGTAACTAAGATTGAGTTTTCCTGTTTTTGTTATATATTTTCCGTTTACTCAATGCACAGGTAGCAAGCCTGTATTTTTTTCAAATGAATGGAGGAAGATATTATGGAACAAAAACAGAAAGCAATAATTGCAGGCATTAATCTTAACAATCAGGAGGACTTTACAAACTCAATGGAGGAACTAATCAATTTGGCAGATGCATGTGATATAGAGGTAGTTGGCGAAGTTACTCAAAAACTGGATAGAGTGAACAAATCACATTATTTGGGCAAGGGAAAGATATTAGAGTTAGTAGCATTACTTGATGAGACGGATGTAGATATGGTGATTTTTAACGATGAACTATCACCTTCGCAAATTCGTAACCTAGAAGCAGCTTTAGGATGCAGAGTAATAGACAGAACTGTTTTAATTCTTGATATTTTTTCTCAGAGGGCAAAAACAAAAGAAGCACAGCTTCAAGTAGAAATAGCAAAATTACAGTACATGCTGCCACGGCTTATTGGCTTAGGAGAATCACTAGGTCGTCAGGGTGGAGGTGCCGGATTTATAAATAGAGGTTCTGGAGAAACAAAGCTTGAGCTAGATCGTAGAAAGATTGAGGATAGAATCACTAGACTTAATAAGGAACTTGAAACACTTGTAGTTCAACGTCAGAACCAAAGGAAGAAGCGTAAAAAAATAGAAGCGCCAGTTATTGCCTTAGTAGGATATACAAATGCAGGCAAATCAACTATTATGAATGCTATGATAGATTTGTATCATCCATCGACTGATAAGCAGGTTTTTGAAAAGAATATGTTGTTTGCTACGTTAGAAACCTCTGTAAGAAGCATTAAATTGCCAGATAATAAATCCTTCTTGCTAACCGATACAGTAGGTTTTATCAGTAAGTTACCTCACCAGCTTGTAAAAGCATTTCGCTCAACCTTAGAAGAAGTTGCTGAAGCCGATATGCTGATTCATGTTGTTGATTATTCAAATCCTAATTATGAACAGCATATAGAAGTTACAGAGAAAACATTAAAAGAACTGGGGGCAGATAATATTCCTATTATTTATGCTTATAACAAGGTAGATTTAGTAGATGGTGAGATCCCAAGAGATGAAGAAGGTTGCGTATATATCTCTGCTAAAAACAAAGCTGGAATAGATAAGTTAGTAGATGAAATTTGCAAAAAAACTTTCAAGCAGTATGTCAATTGTAGGATGCTAATTCCCTATGATAAAGGAAATATACTATCATATCTTAAGAACAACGCCAATATTAGTTCAACTGAGTATAACAGTGATGGAATAGCGATATCATTAGAATGTAAGGAAGCTGATTATAAAAGATATAAACAATTTGTGAGATAGATTGACTTACATGAGAAAAAGTTAGTTTTCCGATCGAGGTGAAGATTCACCTTGGTCGGCTTTTTTAATAGTTGATATAGATGTTATGACTAGTATGATATGAAAAATATAGATTTAACTAATGTACACTAGTATGCTATAATAAAAAACAATTCAGGGTACTATTAAAGAACAACCAAAACTAAAATATTGCAGTGAAAAGAACAGTGAAATTTTCAGACAATACTACAACATTCAAGGAGGGCTTTTTTTGAACGAAAGACTAAGTTTTCAGCAGAACTTGCTGATAGGTTCATTGTTATTTGGATTATTTTTTGGTGCGGGTAATTTGATTTTTCCAGTGAAAATGGGACAAGCAGCTGGAAGTCACATGATACTAGCCACTATTGGATTTTTAATTACAGGTGTAGGATTGCCTATATTAGGCATTGTTGCTTCAGCACTTTCAGAAAGTGAAAGCTTACTTGATATGGGGAGGCCCGTTAGTTCAGGCTATGCAATACTATTTACCTGTTTATTATATTTAACCATTGGTCCGCTATTTGCAATTCCACGTACTGCCACAGTTGCATTTGAAGTAGGAATACGTCCTTTTATTGCAGAGGAACATTTGAAATTGGGATTGCTTATTTTTTCATTTATCTTTTTTGCTTTAACTCTTTATTTTTCACTGCGACCAGGACGAATCTTAGACTTGATAGGTAAATATCTTACTCCTGTTTTTCTAGTGCTTTTATCTATTTTATTAATTGCAACATATGTGAAGCCAATGGGGCAGGTAAATCTTTACCAACCTCAGGGGAATTATATTACTAAGCCATTATTTACAGGTTTATTAGATGGATATAACACTATGGATGCTTTAGCATCACTAGCCTTTGCTATTATCATTATTTCTAATATAAAAAAGTTAGGTATTAAAAATCCTCGTTCTATTGCCATTGAAACATGTAAATCAGGTTTGTTTAGTGTTATTGGTATGACTATTATTTATGCATCATTAGCATATATGGGAGCTACAAGCTTAGGCAGTGTAAGCAGCGCTGACAACGGAGGTACTATTTTATCCATGGTAAGTAATCATTACTTTGGATTCATTGGCAAGGTACTACTAGCTGCTATTGTAGGAGTTGCATGTTTAAAAACATCTATTGGATTAATAACTTCATGCTCTGAAATGTTTAGTGAGATGTTTCCAAAATCGATTTCTTACAGTAATTATGCTGTTTTATTTACACTTTTTTCTTTTATAATTGCTAATTTCGGATTAAACAATATAATTCAGCTTTCAATACCAGTACTTATGTTTCTTTATCCCTTAGCAATTACCTTAATCCTATTGTCTCTATTAACTCCATTTATTCATAAACAAAGCGATGTTTATAAATGGACAACTGGATTAACAATTATAGCAGCATTTCCTGATTTATGTAAAGCACTACCTGAACCTATGCAAGATAATATAGTAGTGAAACAGATAGTTCACTTTGCTCATTTATGTTTGCCGGGATTTGATTATGGATTTGGGTGGTTATTACCAGCGTTTTGTGGTTTTCTTATAGGGTTAATTATTTGGAGTATTCGTGGGAGAAAACATAGTATTTTGTAGAAGATAGTATATACATTGTAAATGAGCAGTGGCTTAAAATATATGGGTCTAGCTAAGAAGGTTATTATGCGTAAAAACATAATAACCTTTTACTTTATTGACAATAATTATGCTAAGTGTTATCCTTAAATTGAACGGTGTTAAAATATAGAACAAAGTTTAATAAAATAGAGGTGAAATAGTGACTATAGAAAAAAGAAGAGAACGAGAAATAGAAGAAATGAAGGAACTTATCCTTTCAGCTGCAAGTGACATTATTGCTTCTGAGGGATTTGATAAGTTATCAATTAGAAAAATTGCTAAAAAAATTGATTACTCTCCGTCTATTATTTATCATTATTTTAATGATAAGGAAGAAATATTAAACAATGTAATGCAAAGAGGTTACAAAAAAATAGTAATGGCAGTATCTTCTGTAAAGATGGAAAATAACCCTCCAGAAGAAAGATTAATACAAATGACTAAAAATTATATAAAAGCAGCACTAAATATGCCAGATGAATTTATGGCAGCCCAACTAAACCAATCAATATCAGCATTAAAACATACCTCCTCGTTATTTAAAGGTGCTTCAAAAGAAAAGCCAGCCTTGTCTGTGCTATATCAATGCCTACAAGAAATATATAAGGATAAGGATATAGATGAAGATACAATAGAATTAACTGCTCAAATGATTGTAGTATCAACTTTAGGACTTATTTTTAAACTCATAGTAGAAAAAAACATTGGTGATGAGCAAAGAGAAAGATTGATTAACTTTTATTCAAAGGAAATAGTATTAAGAATAGCTAATAGTAATACATTCAATTAGAAAGGAGGAGAGAAATTGAAGTCCATATTAAAAATACTAATCTCAATAATATTTGTATTTATATTGGTTTTCGCAAGCGGAATATTTTATCTATCTCGAGGACTTAAAGAAGTAAGTGAAATTAAAGTAAACGGAATAAGAAAATCAGATTTAAATGATGGGATATATTATGGGAAATATAATGCTGAAAGATGGTTAAACCAGCTCAGTATTACAGTAAAGGACCATAAAATTGCAGAAATTAATATAGTAGATGATGTTACTTTTGTAAAGCCTGGTGTAAGTGATGAGTTATTCAGTAAAGTCATAGAAGCACAGAATACCGAGGTAGATGTAGTATCACAAGCTACAGTGACATCTAAAGCATATCTTAAGTCAATAGAAAATGCGTTAAATAATTAAAATTAAATGCGAGGTATCTAGACTAGATGAATACTTTAATAGTTTATGCAAGCAAATATGGATGCACAGAAAAATGCGTAGAATTGTTGTCTAAAGAGCTTATTGGTAAAGTAGATATGATTAATTTAAAAAAAGTAAGGGATATTGATATTTCAAAATATGAAAAGATTATTATCGGTGGATCAATATATATTGGCAAAATACAAAAAGAAGTAATAGAATTCTGTTCAAAGAATTTAGATAAATTAAAAGAAAAACGAATAGGATTATTTATTTGTGGAATGCAAGAAGGAGAAACTATCAATACTGAAATTAGTCAAAACTTTAATCCTGAGCTCATTAATATTGCAGATGCAAAGGAGCACTTTGGGGGAGAATTTATCTTTGATAAAATGAATTGCCTAGAAAAATTTATAGTAAAAAAGGTATCTAAAATAACGTCAAATAAATCCAATATATTGGAGAATAATATACATAAATTTGCTCAAGTGATGAATAATATTTAATCTATTTGCAGGGATTTTAAATGAAGTATATACAAGAGTAGATGATGAAATAGAAATTGAAATAATATTCAAGTAAAATAAAGGGTACTACTGAAATGAAAAGTAGTATCCTTTATTTTGGGTATAATAAACTAAAAAGATATAGAAAAAAGTTGATAGTATGACTAATTCAAATAGAGTACCCAATAGATTAATTCATGAAAAATCACCATATTTACTCCAACATGCCCATATAGAAACAACTAAAGGTAATGCAGGAAGTTATTCTAAATCTTGAACATTCATTTTGTCCAATTCATTTCGTAATTTCAGTTTCTCTCTACAAGCAAAGTATATTGCTAAAAATATAAGCGTTGGAATATTAGATATAAGAAAAACAGGTATGACAGTTGCAAGCATTGAAATCATACTTGGTTTCTCTGATTGTAAAGTAATTGTTTTGTCAGTTACTACAACACCATCAATGGTTTCAGTCACTGAAGTAATTCCTGTATTCGTATACATTGATAAAGAAAGAACGGTCATTATCGAAAACATAAAACAGATTAAAGGGATAATTAACCCTAACCACTTATTCTTCATTTTGGAAAGAATAATTTGTAACCAAATGCTCCCTGCAAGAAACAGTAGCATAACAATTGTGGCAATTGCTGTTTTTTGCATCTATTTGCCCTCCTTTTGAATTTTCTTGTACTCGTTTATTAAAATTTTCGCCGTATCAAAATCGACTTTTTCATTTACTGCAAGACGTTTAATTAGTGCAATATATGGCTCATTTGCAGTATCTTCACTGATTTGAATTTTTTGTATAAGTTTATCAAGTCTTAATCGTACTGTCGGATAAGTAACGCCATACAGATTGGCAATTTCTTTAAGTGAACCAGATGCCATAATAAATTTTTTAATAAATGATATATCTTCATCGTCAAGATTTGTCATCCATTCAGGTACTACTTCTATTGCCATATTAAAACCTCCTTTAATAATATTAAGTATATAGTTCAACATTATTAAAGTCAATAATAAATAATGTTTTTAATAAAATAGTTGCCGCTACTTTATAAACAACCCACTATATAGAAATATATAACTAATACCTGCTTTCACTTATTCCACTGATATGCAACATTTATTAACTAGATTAATCTAATCATACAATAACAGATGCTGTTAAAAAAGGATACAAAGAATAAAATTGTAGAAAATAAGAAAGTTTACTATCCAGTATTTAGAACAGATAATTCTATTTTTACTTTATGGGCTAAGCCTTTGAACACAAGGAAGATATAAAACATATATTATACTAAATATATAAATGGAGACCTGAAAAAAATGGAATCAAAACTTAATAAAAACGAAAATCAAGAAATAGAAATTTCTCCGATTGAAGATCTTATGCGTGAACATGGGGTTTTACATAGGATACTTTTAATATACAGTGACATTATAAGTCGGTTAAGGGGTGAAAAAACCTATGACCCATATCTTATTTATAATGCGACGTTAAACGCTGCGAATATTGCTAAAGCCTTTATTGAGGAATACCATCAGGTACTTGAAGAACAATATATTTTCCCAAGATTTCAACAAAGCCAGCAGTATATTCAGTTAATTCAAACGCTATTGATACAACATAATGCAGCAAGATGCTTATCAAATATAATATTGCAACTTTTGGCTTCGTTTACAGGCAGTACTTCACAATGTTATCAATTGGCATATTTTTTATCGCTGTATATCCGCATGTATGAACCTCATTCAGCCCGTGAGGACACCGTAGTATTTCCCGCTTTCCATAACTTGATTTCTGGAGAAATATTTAAGGAATTAGGAGAAAAATTTGAAGAAATCGAGGAACAGAAATTCGGAGCAAATGGTTTTCAGTCTATTGTTCAACAAATAGCACAAATAGAGCAAGCATTAGGGATACACGATTTAGGTCAATATACTCCTAATTGTAATCTTTAACATGTTTGCCATAGCATCCGTGGTTGCATTGGGCTTATGTTATAAGCAATTAGCATCTGATTTTAAAAATAGACGTGAGGAAGTAGAAACAAAACTTTCGTTGGGAGCGGATATACTACCTTCTTCAATCGAAGTTATCAGAGACTCGATAAAAACAGGTATGCTGCCGACGATTGATTCTACAAAAACATTAGGCATCGTATCGCTTCCTGGCATGATGACAGGGTTAATTCTTGCAGGATCATCACCGATGGAAGCTATAAGTATCAGATAATGGTAACGTTCATGTTACTTTCAACGACTTCCATATCTTCATTTACTGCCTGTTATCTGTCTTATAGGAGTTTTTTTAATAACAGAAAGCAATTAATCTTTACAAAATAACTTGTTTGTTATCGATAAGATATTTATAATCACTAATACACAAAAATTATCTATAAAAACATTAAATATTCAAAGAAGATATATCAAAATAAAAGATATCTTCTTTTTTTGTTCTAATATCTTTCGTTATTATTGGGTATTATATCCAATAACGATAATAGACAAGGATAGTGATATTATGAATAGATTAGCTAATGAAAAATCTCCATACCTATTACAACATAAAAACAATCCCGTAAATTGGCTTCCATGGGGTAATGAAGCTTTTGAAAAAGCAAAAGATGAAGATAAACCTATATTTTTATCTATAGGATATTCGACTTGCCATTGGTGCCACGTCATGGAGCGTGAATCTTTTGAAGATGAAGAAGTTGCAGAGGTATTAAATCAAAATTATATAGCTATAAAAGTTGATAGAGAAGAAAGACCAGATATCGACAGCATCTACATGACTTTCTGTCAGGCCCTAACTGGACAGGGAGGATGGCCTTTGACCATATTTATGACTCCAGATAAAAAGCCATTTTATGCAGGTACATATTTTCCTAAGAAAAGCAAATATGGTAGACCTGGATTAATTGAGATACTTGAAAGAATATCTAAGGCATGGAAAAACAACAGGGAGGAATTTATTAAATCTAGTGAGGAGATACAGGAAGCAGTAGAAAAATCCTACCTTACATATTCAAAAGATATATTAGATAAGAAAATCATAGAAAAAACATTTAAGAATTTTTCCTATTTATTTGATTCAATATACGGTGGATTTGGAGACTCACCTAAATTTCCTACACCTCATAATCTATTATTTTTACTACGATATTGGAAATCCACAGGAAATAGAGATGCTTTAGATATAGTAGAGAAGACATTAGAATCTATGTATAAAGGTGGAATATTTGATCATATAGGGTTTGGATTTTCTAGGTATTCAGTAGACGAAAAGTGGCTGGTTCCTCATTTTGAAAAGATGCTATATGATAATGCACTATTAGCCATGGCATATACAGAAGCTTTTCAAGCTACAGGTAAAGAACTCTACAAAGAAATAGCTGAGAAAATACTTACATATGTATTGAGGGATATGACCTCAGATAATGGAGGTTTTTATTCTGCTGAAGATGCAGACTCAGAAGGTGAAGAAGGAAAGTTCTATGTTTGGAAAGTAGAAGAAATAGAAAAGATATTAGGAGAAAAGGATAGTAGTATTTTCTGTGACAACTATAATATTGTTCCAGCAGGAAACTTTGAAGGGAAAAATATTCCGAATTTAATAGGCAAGGATTTATTAGAAATTGAAAATAACATAAGCTTGAAAAATGAACTAGACAAAATGAGAATAAATCTCTTTGAATATAGGGAAGAAAGAGTTCACCCTCACAAAGATGATAAGATACTAACTTCATGGAATGGGTTGATGATTGCTGCATTATCTTTTGCTGGAAGAGTATTTAAAAATAAAAGTTATATAGATGCAGCTAAGAATAGCGTATACTTCATTTTTGATAAGCTAATAAATCAAGACAGAAGACTATTAGCACGATATCGTGATGGTGAGTCAGCTTATCCAGCATATTTAGAAGATTATGCCTTCTTAGTATGGGGACTTATAGAACTATATCAGGCTACATTTGAGGTTCAATATATAAATAAAGCTCTAGATTTAAATAGTGATATGATAAATCTATTTTGGGATGAAAATAATGGTGGTTTGTATCTATACGGAAAAGATAGTGAACAGCTAATCTCAAGACCTAAAGAAGTATACGATGGAGCCATACCTTCAGGCAATTCTGTAGCAGCATTAAATATGCTTAGACTTTCAAAGATAACAGGAAATGAAGAATTAGAGAGCAGGGCAAATCAAATCTTCAATACCTTTGGCGGTAACGTAAGGAAAAATCCTAATTCGCATTCTTACTTTATGATAGCATTCTTATATGCTAATACAGCTACAAAAGAAATAGTGATTTCGGGTAGAAAAGATGATGAAAAGACACAATTAATGATATCAAAGTATAATGAACTTTTCTTACCGTTTTCATCTATTGTACTTAATGAAGGAAATGAAGAATTATTTAAGATAGCTCCATTTATAAAAAGCCAACAAATGATAGATAATAAAGCAACTGCATATATATGCGAGAACTTTACTTGTCATGAGCCTACTAACGATGTGGAAAGACTTATAACCCTATTAACATGATATGTTCTTATGCTTTGCTAATATTTTTATAATCATCTAATGCATAGGTTATTACATAGGGGGTATAGAATAATTACTATATATATGAGGAGTGTTTATATGGATAATCTATATGAAAGGGTACTAGATTTTCTAAAAAATGAAGATAAAGAAAATGCCTTAAACCTATGCATGAAATCATTAGAAAACAACGAGATTGGTGTTGTGGAATTATATGAGACTATTTTAACTCCTGCTTTAAATAACATAATAGATGAAAATGAAGGAGATGAAGAAAATCTAATTTGGAAAGAGCATGTAAGAAGTGGGATTGTTAGAACCATAATAGAGTGTACTTATCCATATGTATTGAGAGAACGGAATAAAACAGGTAACTATAATAATAAAAGTGTAATTGTCATGTGTCCCCAATTTGAAGACCACGAGCTAGGTGCTAGGATGGTTTCTGATTTCTTTACTATTGCAGGGTATAAAACTACTTTTATAGGAGCCAATACTCCAGAAACAACAATTTTAAAGGCTATAGAAACCATTCGTCCTGCCTATGTGTGTATTAGCGTTACAAACCATTTTAATCTAGTAGCTACAAAAAAGACAATAGAAAAAATTAAAAACACCCTAGACTTTAATATTAAGTTTATATTAGGAGGTAACGCATTTGCTTTAGATCCTGGTATATACAAAAAAGTAGGTGGGGATATTGTACTGAAAAGTTTTCAAGACATTTTGGGCTTAGATGAAGGAGATGAAATAAGATGAAATTAGCATTTAATATAGCTACAAGATTTTTAAAATCAAACAAGGGACAGACTATCCTTATTCTAATAGGCATAGCTATAGGAGTTTCAGTACAAATATTTATTGGCTCATTAATAGATGGACTTCAAAAATCATTAATAGACAAGACAATAGGAAGTTCTCCTCATATTACTATAGTTCCAAAAGGAAACGAAAAATATTTTGAGGATATAGATTCAATTATAAAAAAGCTAAATCAAAATGGTGATATTTCAGCAGTATCTAAATCTTTGGATTCTTCTGCTTTTTTATTTAATGAAGATGAATCATATCCTATACTTATACGAGGAGTAAAATTTAATGAAGCAAATAACATATATAAGTTCAAGGATAGATTAATAAAGGGAAGAATTCCTCAAGAGGACTTTGAGGTCTTAGTAGGGAAGAATTTAGTTGAAGAGACGGGCATAGAAATAGGAGATAGTATAAAAATACTTACTCCTGAAGGGGAAAATGTGGATGTTGAAATAGTAGGCATTTACGATTTAAAAGTAGCCAGCTTAAATAAATCATGGGTAATTACTACTTTAAATAGTGCTAGAGATATATTCGAAAAGCAAAACAAACTGTCTTCCATAGAGATTCAAGTAAAAGATGTGTTTAACGCAGATATAATAGCTGATGATTTAGAAGGAACTTTAGAAAAAGAAGATTTGAAGACTCTAAATTGGAGAACTCAAAATGAAGAATTGCTTTCAGGATTAGCCGGACAATCTGCCTCTAGCTATATGATTCAAGTTTTTGTACTGTTGGCAGTATTACTTGGCATCTCATCTGTTTTGGCTATATCTGTAGTTCAAAAATCAAAACAAATAGGTATATTAAAGGCTATGGGAATAAAGGATAAAACTGCAAGTCTTATTTTTTTATTACAAGGTCTTATACTAGGGATTATAGGTTCTGTTTTAGGTACTATTTTCGGACTTACCCTTACTTATGTTTTCTCTAATTTTGTCAAGAATCCAGATGGTACACCTTTAGTTCCATTTTATTTAGATTATACTTTTATAACTATTTCTGTTTTAGTAGCCATTATATCTGCTACTACTGCAGCACTTATACCAGCAAGAAAATCTTCTAAGCTTAATCCTATAGAGGTGATAAAAAATGGCTAATATTTTAGAACTAAAAAATATTAACAAAATTTATGGAGAAAAAATAAAAACTCAGGTATTATTTGATATAAATTTAAATTTTGAAGAAAGCTCTTTTAATTCTATCATAGGAGCTTCTGGCAGCGGTAAATCTACTTTAATGAATATAATGGGAACTTTAGACAAGGCTACAAGTGGAGATGTGCTTATAGATGGAAGGAATATTTCCAATATGAATAAAAACCAACTAGCTAGCCTAAGAAATGAAACTATAGGATTTATATTTCAGTTTCATTATTTGTTACCTGAGTTTACGGTTTTAGAAAATATACTGATGCCTTATAGGATAAGCCATAATAGGGTTACTAAAGAGGCCTTAAAAAGAGCTAATAATTTAATAGAAATAGTCGGTCTAACAAAAGTAAAGGATAATAAGGCTACAGACATATCTGGTGGACAACAACAAAGAGCAGCTATTGCCAGAGCCCTTATTAATAGCCCTAGAATAATATTAGGAGATGAACCTACGGGAAATCTTGACTCTGAAACTACAGAAACAGTTTACAACCTCTTAAAAGAAATAAATAGAGAATTTAAATCTACTTTTATTGTCATTACACATGATAAGAGAATAGCGGAAAAAGCAGATAGGATTATTGAAATAAAAGATGGTAGAATAAATATGGATATAAATAAAATTATGAACACATAAAAGAATATACAAGCTAACGTAGTGTGTGATATAAATAGTTAAAAAATATAAATGTGAAAACTTTGCTTGTCATGAGCCAACTACCGATGTAGAAAAATTTTTAGGTATGATAGTATGATATGGTCTTTTGCACTTTCTGAAGATATTTATAAACAGTTAAATTTCTGAGGGTAAATAAATAAAAAACTAAACAGAGATTTAAAATCTCTGTTTAGTTTCCCAACTTATTAATATTCTTCACATTCGCATTCATCATCGTCTTTTTTGCAGCTTGGTGGCATAGGCATATGCTCTGGATGGAAGAAGAAAACTTTAATAACAAAATCTTTACAAGAATCAACTCCAAACAAAAACTGTCCACATTCATCAGTAAATGCAAATGTTATAGGTTTTAGTTTGCACTTGCTTTCTCTTTCAAATAGTTTAACTACTGCACCTTTTACTGGACAGCCATCAGGAAACTTTACAACTCCATGAATTGCTGCTCTTTTTTCTTCTTCTAAAAAGATAACAATATCCCTTTCCTCATTTGGTTTCAATCTTCCTTTTCCTGCCAATTCAACTCTTTTTAGTTTAAAACCCACAAAAACACCTCCTTTAAGTTTATGTATTAGTATAATCAACGATAATGTTTAATTCATAAACATCGTCTTTTACTGGTCTAATTACTTCATTTGGATTGATTTGAGATACATTTCCTTTGAAATCTGTTAAAGTAATATTAAAAATACTTGCTTCTATTTCAGATTTGTTTTTTAATGGCTCTAACTTATTAGCAAATGCATTATTTTCTGTTATATAAGAGGAATCAATGGGACTTTTGATTTTATATTTTAATATACCTTTTTGCTTTAGATACTCTTCTATAAGATGTAGATTATTAGTATCATGAGACATATAGTACTCTATGATAGCTATTGCTATACTTTCATCGCAGTGTTTAAATACCTTATGGGCTCTTATTACTGGAATATTGTCGTTTATTCCATTGGATAAAACGGTATATTTATTGTCAGTATAAATAAGTTTAATATTAAGGCTGGAACACAATAATTTTAAATAATCCTTCAAGGTCTTCCTCCCTCCTTATCTCTGATAACATAATATACAAATTCATGAATTGTGTGCCATAAATTAAATAAAATTGGTCATGGGAATAACTTTACTTGCCATGACTTGCTAATGATGGTGAAAAATTGTCAGAAATGTTGTACAATTAATATAGAAACAACTACAAAATTACAAATCATATTGCTAATGTTTACTAGAGGTACATATTTAGAAAGCTCTTTAAATTAATATCATAATAAGGGGGACATAAGATGAAAATTAATATGAAGTATGTAATTGACACTATGACTAAGTATCTAAATATCCCAAGCCCATCAGGCAAGACTACTGCAGCTTTAGATGAGGTAAGTAAACAGTTTGAGGATATGGGAATCAAAACCTTTAGAACAAATAAAGGAGCTGTAATAGCAACTATCGAAGGAGAAAATACTGAAGAACATAAGACCATATCAGCCCATATAGATACTATTGGTGTAATGATAAAGGGAATTAAACCTAATGGCAGATTAAAAATTGTCAGAGTTGGGGGAGGTACATGGACAACTTTAGAAGGTGCAAATGTTTTTGTAGAAACAAGACATGGAAATAAGTATAGAGGAACCATACTGCCAGTCTACGCATCAACACATATATATCCAACTGCTGCAAGAGAGACATTAAGAAATGAAGATAACATGGAAGTCAGGCTAGATGAGATAGTAAAAACTAAAGAAGATGTCTTGAAATTAGGAATAAACCCAGGTGATTATGCACATGTAGATCCTTTAACAGAAATAACTGACAATGGTTTCATAAAATCAAGATATTTAGATGACAAATTAGCAGTAGCAATGATTTTTGGAATCTGCAAATATCTAAAGGATAATAATATAAAGCCAAAATACACTACAAACTTTTTCATAAGTAACTATGAAGAAGTAGGACACGGGGTTTCTGCAGTACCAGAAAACACAACTGAATTTGTTGCCATAGATATAGGTCCTGTAGGAGGCGAACAGGAATCAGACGAATTTAGTGTGACCATTGCTGCGAAAGATAAGTCAACACCATACGACTATGACCTTAGAAATAAGCTTGTTGAAATATCTGAAAAAAATAATATCGATTATAAGGTTGATGTATACATAAGTTATGGCTCAGATGCCAGTCAAGCTATTAGACAGGGATTTGACTTCAAATTTGCATGCATAGGACCAGGAGTTGATGCTACCCATCACTATGAAAGAACACATATTAAATCTGTAGAGAATACAATGAAGCTTTTAATCAACTACATCATAGCAGAATAATCTAAATAGAGAATGAACTAACAGAACCACTTATATACATTAATAAGTGGCTCTTTTTATCTATATTAGAAAGGGGGGGAAAATTATGGAACAAATTGCTTATAGTCAAGTAAGAGCTGGAAGTAAAAAAATCAAGAAACAAATTATCAGCATAATTTTATGGTTTCTAGGAAGAGGAATACAAAGCTGTTCTAATTTTGATGAAAACGTTAAAAAGGAGATACAGGTTTTTGATGAAGGCTTTAGAATAATGTTCAATGTATGGAATAGCGAACAAACTATGACAGTTGAAAAAAGAGGAAATAGACTATATCACTCATCAAAAGAGAACGGAAAAGAAGCTGACATAGTTATTTATTTTAAAAGCATTGAATCAGCATTAATGTTACTTACGGGTCAAATAGGTATAGCACAGGCATATGCAGAGCACAGAATTTTATTAAAAGGAGATATTATGTTGGGAATGTCATTTATAAGAGTTATTAATATAGTTGAAGCCTATCTTTTTCCAAAGTTTTGGGTGAAAAGAATTTTAAAAACATTTCCTGATAGAAGCTCCAATAGCTTTATTGTTTATTTAGGTTTGATTCTAGGAATTTAAATTTTAAGGAGGGATACTATGTTACCATCATATTATGAGTTTCAAAACTCAGTTAAAATAATTTCTGGACGGAATGCTATTGAGAATGTTGCTTTTGAGCTAAATAATCTCAACTCAAAAAAAACAATTATTCTTACTGATAAGGTTTTAGTAAAGCATGGGCAGGTACAGATATTGTTAGATGGACTTAATGCTCAAAATATTAATATAGGACCAGTATTTACAGACATACCACAAGATTCCTCTGTAAATGTAGTTAATGAAATTGCAGAACTATATAGACGGGAAAAATGTGATTCTATAATAGCAATGGGTGGAGGCTCAGTAATAGATACTGCAAAGGGAGTTAATGTTGTAGTGTCTAAGGATGTAGATAATCTATTGGACTACATGGGATTAGAAATCATAAATGGCAAGCTTAAGCCTTTTATTGTAATTCCAAGTACCTCAGGCACAGGTTCAGAAGCCACATTAGTAGCAGTTATTGCTAATCCTGAGAAAAATGTTAAAATGGAGTTTATATCATACAATCTGCTTCCTGATGTTGCAGTATTAGATCCAAGAATGACCTTATCATTACCACCAAGAGTGACAGCGTCTACAGGAATGGATGCATTATCTCATAGCATAGAGGCTTACACATGTCTACAGAAAAATCCTCTTAGTGATGCATATGCCTTTGCTTCTATCGAACTTATTAGAGAGAATCTGTTTAAAGCGGTGGAAAATGGTAAAGATGAAATGGTAAGGCTAGCAATGGCAAATGCATCTTTGATGGCAGGCATAGCATTTTCTAATTCAATGGTTGGAATTGTCCATGCAATAGGTCATGCCTGCGGAGCGGTAAGTCATGTACCCCATGGAGATGCTATGAATATACTGTTGCCATATGGGATGGAATTTAACAAAGAAAAGATAAACAAGTATTATTCAAAACTTCTTCTTCCTTTGGCAGGCCCTGAGATATACTCTAAGACTCCAGAGCATGAAAGAGCTCAAAAGGCTATAGATACAGTTAGAGACATGTCAAAAAGGCTAGAAAACATATGTGGACTACCAACAAGGTTTAGAGATGCAGGTGTAAATAAAAAGGATTTTGAAAAAATAGGGAGAACAGCTATTAATGACGGAGCTTCAATAGTTAATCCTGTGGAGGTAACATATGAAGATGTAATAGCAATTCTAAATAAATCCTATTAAAGATAGATTTTTTCTATTGACAATAAGAGGAGTGAGTAAATGAGTACTAAATACGGCGGATATATGGAAAAGGTATTAAAGATAGACTTGTCTAATAGAGAAACTAGTCAGTATCCATGGTCAGACAAAGATAGAGAGTTGTTCTTAGGCGGTAAAATAATGGCTGCAAAAATCATATATGACAATGTAAAAAAAGGCACAGAAAGCTTTTCTAAGGACAATTACCTAGTTGTATCAACAGGCCCTTTAACAGGTACTGGTGCACCTGCTTCAAGCAGATTTAATATATCTACCTTATCACCTTTAACAGGACTTTTGACGTCTTCTAATTGTGGGGGAAACTTTGGATTATATCTAAAAAAAGCTGGATATGATGCACTTGTGGTTACGGGAAAGTCTGAAACCCCCGTATGGATTGAAATAACAGAAGAAGATGTTAAGTTCCATGATGCTGCTGAGCTATGGGGTAAAACCACATCGGAGACCCAGGAGCTCTTAGGTCAAAACAGAGGGAAGATAGTTATTGGACCGGCTGGAGAAAACCTAGTAAGATATGCTGGAATATTTAGTGAAGAGAGAGCAGCAGGTAGGGGTGGAACAGGCGCAGTAATGGGAAGCAAAAACCTTAAGGCGATAGTGGCATATGGAAATAAAAGACCAGCAATAAATGCACCAGAAAAGACAAAAGAAATATACAAGAACTGGGTAAGCATTCTAAGAAACCATCCTTTAACTGGAGAGCAGCTCCCTAAATTAGGTACTGCTGGATTAGTTAGCTTGATGCATAATAGAAAGATTTTAGCTACAAGAAATTTTAAGCATGGTCAATATAAAGACTTTGAAATGATATCTGGAGAATTATTAGCTGAGAAGCATTTAGTGAAAAATAAGGGATGCATTACTTGCCCTATACAATGCGGCAGGCAGGTAGAAATAGACGGGAAAAAGATAAAAGGACCAGAACTTGAGACCTTAGTATTGTTGGGTTCAAATATTGAGAATAATGATTTAGAAAAGATTTTGAGATGGAATTATGAGCTGGATGAATTGGGAATGGATACAATTAGCACAGCTGGAACAATAGCTTTTGCAATGGAGCTCAATGAAAAAGGCCTTTGGAACAATGGACTGGAGTTTGGGAAGACAGAAGGACTTTCAAAAATATTTGAAGATATTGCCTATAGAAGAGGTATTGGAGACTTACTTGCTCAGGGTTCCAGATATTTATCAGAGAAATTTGGCGGCGCTGAGTTTGCTATTCATGTAAAAGGAATGGAGCTGGCAGCATACGAGCCTAGATCAGCAGTAGGACAAGGGCTCGGATATGCTGTTGCCAATAGAGGTGGTTGTCATCTTAATGCAGGGTATATGGTTTTATTCGAAGGCTTGGGATTATCTATAGATCCATATTCAGAAAAAGGAAAGGCAGAATTAGCCATAATGTCACAAAATATAATGGAAGCAGTTTCAGCAGGAGGAAACTGCCTATTCACACTATATTCCATGTTTCCAGAGTTTTTAATAAAGCGTCCAAATAGTAGATTCACTAGAACAACTAATAAGGCTTTGACTTCATCAATAACTGGAAGATTAGTTAATTCTATAAATAAAGTAAATGAAAAGCTTCTTCCTTTTAATTTATCACTTATTCCTCATACAAAGGCATTGTCTAGTGTTACAGGTATGAATATAAGTTTAGGCAGACTTAAGACAATAGGAGAAAGAGGTTATAACTTAGAAAGAATATTTAATATAAGAATGGGGTTAAATTCTAGTCAAGACAGCTTGCCAAAACGTTTAACAGATGAGCCTCAGTCTCCAAACAACAATAAAGCAGTAGTTCCTTTAGAAAAATTAAAAGTAAAGTATTATAAATCCAGAGGTTGGAGTGAAAATGGCATACCAACAAAATCAACTCTAAAAAAACTTGGCTTAGAAGGAGAGAGCTAATTGATTACAGTGAGATTTTTTGGATTATTAAGACTAAAAATAGATAACAAAACCTTGACCTTAGAAGCTAAGACAATTGATGAACTACTAAGAAACATTAATACAATATACCCACAGATTAGCATATTAGATCTAAAAAATAGTCAGATTTTTGTTAATGGAGAGAATATAGTTGATAAAAAGCTGTTTAAAACAAAGCTTAAGGATAATGATGAGGTCCATATTTTATCAGCAGCAGCTGGAGGCTAGGACTAAAGAAAAAAAACTATTGACAAAAACACTTTAACGCTTTATCATAATAAAGTATAAGGAATAAAAATTATAAAGGCAATGACGAGAAATAGTAGAAATATTCTTTTTTTCAGAGAGTCTCCGGTTGGTGAAAGGAGATATTAAAGGTATTTTGAACACGTCTCTGAGCTATACATCGAACCCTTATAAGGTAGTAGAATGTTTTCGGAATCCCTGCACCCGTTATAGTGCTAGAGTATAACAACAGATGTTGTACTTGAAGAGGTTGGTATCGTAAGATATCAATGAATTGAGGTGGAACCACGTGAGTAAAACTCTCGTCCTCTAGTATTTTCTAGATGACGGGAGTTTTTTATTTGTAGTGCTGGAAATTATATAAAAACAAAAAACTAAGGAGATGGATGTTATGAAAAGAAAAATTACAAAATTGGTGGCATTATTGTGTTTACTAATAATGGGAGCTTCTGTTATTTCAGGATGCTCTGCTAACTCTTTAAAGAGTGAAGACAGTTTTTCAAAGATTAAAGAAAGAGGCTATATAGTTATGGGACTAGATGATACTTTTGCACCTATGGGCTTCAAAGATGAAAAAGGAGAAACTGTAGGTTTTGATGTGGATTTAGCTAAAGAAGTGTTTAAGAGAGTGGGAATTGAGGTTAAGTTTCAGCCTATAGATTGGACTATGAAAGAGTCTGAGCTTGAAGCAGGTAATATTGATTTGATATGGAATGGATACTCTATAAATGATGAAAGAAAAGAGAAAGTAGCATTTTCTAAGCCTTATTTAGAAAACAAACAGATTATTGTAACATTAGCAGGCTCGGATATATTTAGTAAAGCTGATCTTAAAGACAAAAATGTGGCAGCTCAAAATGGCTCCAGTGCTATAGAGGCTATGAACAAAGAACCTGATATTGTTAGCTCATTTAAAGGAGGAGAGCCAGTAGTATTTGACACTAATAACGAGGCTTTAATGGATTTAGAGGCAGGCAGAGTAGATGCATTTGTTGGAGATGAAGTATTGGCTAGGTACTACATTAAGCAAAGAGGTGCTGATAAGTATAATATTCTTGAAGATAATTTTGGAAAAGAAGAATATGGAATAGGCATGAGAAAACAGGACAAGGAACTAATAAAAGCAGTAAATAAAGCTTTAGATGATATGAGACAAGATGGGGCTTACGAGGAAATATATAATAAATGGTTTGAGTAAATCTTAGTTAAAGGAGAAGACTGAAATGAAATATATTATTACTCTTATATATTCAATGCTTCAAGGTACTGCAGTTACTTTAGAAGTATTTTCAATAACTTTAGTATTTTCTATTATACTAGGTATTGTTGTTGCACTATGCAGATTATCAAAGATAAAACCTTTAAGTAGCGCAACTGGATTTTACATTTGGGTTATGAGAGGAACCCCATTACTTTTACAGTTAATATTTATTTTTTTTGGCCTTCCCCTAATAGGTATAGTCCTTGACAGATTTCCTGCTGCAATAATAGCATTTATACTAAATTATGGAGCATATTTTGGAGAGATATTTAGAGGAGGAATAGAGTCCATAGATATAGGACAATATGAGGCAGCTGAAGCACTAGGCTTTACTCCCATGAAAGCATTCATTTGGATAATATTCCCCCAAACCATTAAAAGAACTTTAGCACCTATTGCAAATGAAGTAATTACTTTGGTAAAGGACACTTCATTAGTGTATGTAGTAGGCTTAGGGGAACTGTTAAGAGCAGGGAAAATAGCTGCCAATAGAGATGCATCTTTAGTACCTCTAATTGTAGTAGGTGCGTTTTATTTAATACTAACAGCAATATTAACCAAAATATTTAAAGCTTTAGAAGGGCGATTGTCATACTATCAGTAATGGGCTAAGTAGCCTTACTTCCACACCCTATCTAATCCTAATAACTCTTGCGCATAACCTATTACTGATATGGGACTCATAATCATTTGATAAAATAGCATATATACAATATATCCAACAATGTTTTTACGAATCTTAAGGTTAAATTTTTGAAATATTTCTTTTTGGTATTTTAGTAGTACCATGTTTTGCATTATTGCCAAGGGAATGACCAAAAGTGTCATAGGACCTACTATCCAAAACTTACCGAACAAGGCAAGTATCAGCCCAGGCATCCAGCATAGGGTATAGACAATATCCAAATAAGGCATGATCAAATTGATACTAGTTAAATAACGGACATAACTAATTGGATGATGCCAAGGCTTTACTATATTCAATGCCTCAATCATGCCTCTAGCCCAACGGCTTCTCTGACGAGCTAGGTGTTTGAGGGTTTCAGGCACATCTGTAAAGGCAATTGACATTGGTTCAAAATATACTTTTAGATTCTTTCTTAAAAAATTCCATGTAATTACAATATCTTCACCTATGGCATCTGGCCAACCACCTATGGCCCTTAGTTCATCGGTTTTGTACAATGAATATGCACCTTGAGCCACTAAAGTTCCTTGATATAGGCCTTGCATACGTTTAATGCTAGCAATACCAATAAAGTAATCCCATTCTTGAAGCTTAGCAATGAAATTTGTTCTACTGTTTCTCACGAGTACGGCTCCTGCCACAGCACAGACTTCTTTAGGAGCAGAATTCATACGAGCCACTAAGTATTTAACAGCTTCTCTATGCAGCAAAGTATCAGCATCTAATGTAATCAAGTAATCAGTTTCAACATATTCTAAGGCTTTATTTAATGCATTGAATTTTCCAGGATTTCCTTCATATATAACATCTAAATCTAGATTATAATCCTTTCCTGCTTGTCTCGCCATATCTGAGGTTCTATCACTAGAGCAGTTATCTACTACAATGACTTTTATTTTTCCCTCATAGTCTTGTTTTGCAACATAGCTAATAGTTTCTCTGATACTACTTTCTTCATTATGGCATGCGATAACTATTGTGATAAAATCCTTAGGGTCTGTAATCTTGAATTTAGGCTGCTTGTCCAATAACAAACTCACTAAAATAAAGGTATTTATATATCCAGGGATATATGCAACACCAGCTATAATAAATATAGCAACAGGCAAAGAAACTACATTAGAAAAGTCGTGAAGCCAAGGCATAGATATCTTTATTGAAAATATCATCCACATTGCAGCAATGAAATGAGAAATCCAAAACTTTGTTCCAACTTTTATATATGGTAAGCTAAATTTTTTGCGTAAATTATCATCTTTGTACTCTAAATGGTCTTGCATGCCAAAATTCCTCCACAGATAAATTATATATTAATCAAAATACCCAATCTATTTTTAAAAAAAGACATAAAAGGAATAAATCTCCGCGTATTGGTTGAATTAAGCTTTAGAATTACTTAAGGCAATATTTTGTTTTATACCTAAAAAAATATATATCAATCATTTACTTTATAACCAAAACTACCTATGACATTGATTTAACAAACTTTTAGGAGTAAAATTGTTATGAACTATAAAAACAGAGCGGAGGAATACAAATGAATAAATTAAAGAAGTTAGTTGTATTTATTGTTATAGCATCGATGTTTTTGATGGTAGGATGCACTTCAAAAGCAGTTGTCAGTAATGAACCAAAAGGAGAAGAAGCTAATATAGAGGAAAACCTAAACTTAAAGGTTGGAGTAATGCCAGCAGTTGATTCAGCACCTATTCTACTAGCAGCTAAAAATGGCTACTTCAAAGAACTAGGCTTGGATGTTGAAGTTCAAATATATATGAATGCAATGAACAGACAAAGTGCTCTTCAGAGTGGAGAATTAGATGGAGCTATGACAGATGTTATTGCACTAGTTAACAACGTGCAAAACGGATTTGATATAAAAGTTACAACAAGTACTGATGGAAGCTTTCCTATATTAGTTAGAAAGGATTTTGGTGAGCAGAAGGATATTAAAGTAGGACTTATGGAAGTAAGCGTAGTGAACTACCTTTCCGACGAGTTTCTTAGCGGAGAGTATAAAATGGAAAAAGTATTTATAAATGAGATACCTGCAAGATTAGAAATGATAAATCAGGGTCAAATAGACATGGCAGTTCTTCCAGAGCCTGTTGCATCCCAAGGTGAACTTATGGGTCTTGAAAAAAGAGTTTATGAAATTAAAGACGAATTTTCACCCGAAATTATGGTTTTTACAGGAGAATCTATTAAAAATAAAGAAAAAGCTATTAAACTATTCCATGAAGCCTATAACAAAGCTGTTAAAGCTATCCAATCAGATGAAAATATAGCACGAGATGTATTGGTTGAAGAATTAAAACTAAAACCAGAAGTTAAAGACAAGATTGTTTTACCTAAATATAATGTGGCAAGGATTCCAAGTAAGGAGTACATTGAAAAAATAATGGATTGGAATGAAAAAGTATTAAACAAAAAAATAGATTTAAAATATGAGGACCTTGTTGAAGGGAAGTTCGTGAAATAATGATTGAAATAAAGGATTTACATATAAGCTACGGAGAAGAAGTGGCTCTTCATTACGTAAATCTCAATATAAAAAAGAATACAACCTGTGCTATCATAGGACCTTCTGGCTGTGGTAAAACTACTTTATTGTATGCCATAGCAGGTCTTATAAAGCCAAATGATGGGCAAATATTTATAAATCAGCAGAAACTAACTAATGTACGCAAAAATACAGGTGTTATATTACAGGATTATGGATTGATTCCTTGGAAAACAGTTTGGAACAATGTGTCATTTACATTGCTGGCAAGAGATACTAGTAAAAGCGATACAAGTCATAAAGTAGAAAATATCCTTAAAGATTTAGGAATTTACGAATATAAGGATAAATATCCTGGTGAATTAAGTGGAGGGCAAAAGCAAAGAGTTGCTATTGCAAGAACTTTGGCCCTTGAGCCTGATTTACTTCTTATGGACGAACCTTCATCAGCTCTAGATGCCATGACAAAAGAGCATATACAAAATATAATTCTAAGTATTTATAAACGAAAGCCTACTACATTAATTACTGTAACTCACAATATTGAAGAGGCAGTTTTCTTAGGACAGAAGATTGTAATAATGGGGAAGGCAAATATAATTCATACCATGGACAACCCTTATTTCGGGAAAGATAACTTAAGGGAGAATATTGATTTTTATAAGTTTTGCCTAGAGGTTAGGAAGTGGATACGTGAAGACATATAATAAGCTATGGAAAAAACATTTAAAAACTATTTATGCTAATTTAATAGTTTTGATTATTTGGTATGCTTTACATATTGGTTTAAAGTCCTCAGTTATTCCATCTCCTGTTGATACTATTAAGAATTTTATTACCATATTCCCTAAAGTTTTAGCTCCACATTTACTAGTGAGCCTATGGAGAATTACAGCTGCATTAGTGGTTTCGTTGATACTAGGCATAATTATAGGTGTATGGACTGGAATGAATAAAAAAGTTGATGATCTTATTAGTCCTATTGTTTATATACTATATCCTTTGCCTAAAGTAGCTTTTCTGCCAATACTTATGATACTTTGGGGATTAGGAGACACACCTAAAATCGTTTTAATTATAATAATTATTATTTTCCAAATCATACTGGCTGCAAGAGACGGAGTAAAGGAAATACCTAAAGAACTTCTTATGTCAGTAAGGTCTTTGGATTTGACTAAGATACAGGTATATAGGCATTTAATTTTACCTGCAATATTGCCTAAGATTTTCACAGCTCTGAGAATTTGTATAGGTGTCAGCATAGCAGTTCTCTTTTTTGCTGAAAACTTTGCCACTACCTATGGTATAGGTTACTTCATAATGAATAGCTGGAGTATGGTGAATTATCTTGAAATGTTTAGTGGAATAGTAGCGTTAGGATTATTGGGCCTTCTACTATTTAAAATTTTAGATATAGGCGAAGACGCCCTTTGCAAATGGACCAAGATTGGGAAGAACCATATATTATAATACAATAAAGAGCCGTTGTTATACTTGAAATTAGAAGTGTAACAGCGGCTTTTCAAAATAAATATTGGCAAACAAACGTCTTTTTTTACTTTATATGTTAATACAATATTATTAGGGGGTATAATATAAAAAATTAATAGGAGGGAAAAAGATGAGTACAACTTTATCAGTAATAATAAATATTATCGTTATGCTTGCCATTGTATATGGACTGTATGTGATGCAGAAGAAACGATTTTCATTTACGGTAAGAGTACTTTTAGCTTTAGGAATAGGTATAGTATACGGTGCTATATTGCAAATGTTATATGGTGCATCATCTGATGTAGTTCAACAATCCAATAGTTGGTTTGCAGTCATAGGTACAGGATATGTAAGACTGTTGAGAATGATTGTAATACCCCTTATATTTGTATCTATTACAAGTGCAATAATTAATCAAAATTCTAAAAATTTAGGTAAGATGGCAGGCCAGATAATAGCTATTCTTTTAATAACTACTGCCATATCTGCTTTCGTAGGAGCAGGAACTGCAAGAATATTTAATTTGTCAGCAGAGGGACTACAATCAGGAGAAAATGAACTAAAAGCTACTGAAAGACTGGAATCTAGTTTAGTACAATTCCAATCAAAGCCTATCCAGGAGCAAATAGTTGAAATTATACCCACAAATCCATTTTATTCTATGACTGGGCAAGGAAGTTCAGCTACATTATCTGTAGTAGTATTTGCAGTTTTCATAGGAATAGCAACTATAGGAATAAGAAAGAAGAAACCTGAATCAGCAGAGTTTTTCTCTCAGTTAATAAAATCATTCCATGATGTAGTAATGCGTATGGTAACCATAATCTTACGTCTAACTCCATATGGAGTATTGGCCTTAATGACTAAAGTAGTTTCCACAAGTAACTTTAGCGAGATATTGAGACTACTAGAATTTGTATTGGCTTCATATATAGCTATATTAATTATGTTTATTGTACATTTCATAATATTAGCTATATTTGGGTTGAATCCAATTACCTATTTAAAGAAATCTGCATCTGTTCTAACATTTGCATTTACCTCTAGAACAAGTGCAGGGGCTATTCCACTAAATGTGGAGACACAAGTAGATAAGTTGGGAGTTTCTGAAGGTCATGCAAATCTATCTGCATCCTTGGGCACAAGTATAGGTCAGAATGGATGTGCAGGTATTTATCCAGCTATGTTAGCAGTAATGATAGCACCAACAGTAGGCATAAACCCATTAGCACCAGCATTTTTAATAAAACTAATCATATTAACAGCTTTAGCTTCCTTTGGTATAGC
>CAYYDM010000011.1:30796-33541 GCA_964470635.1 uncultured Clostridia bacterium
TTTTGCAGCATTGACAGTTCTTTCAGCTATGGGCTTACCAGTAGGTTTAGTAGGACTCCTAATAGCCATTGAACCACTAATAGACATGGGAAGAACAGCACTAAACGTAAGTGGTTCTATGTTATCAGGAATACTTTCAAGCAAATTCATGGGTGAATTAGATTTAGAGAGGTATAATAGCAAACTAGATGTAGAAAGCAGCAAGATAGATTAGGATAGTAAAATAATGAAATGGCTCTGTCTTTGTTATTAATGGAGGCTGACAAATAAAATAAGGAGAGGTTATTAAACCTCTCCTATATTTTTTGTCTTCAATCTACGATTTACATATTCACGTAAGAGAGTATATAATATTGAAACTAGTGGTATAAACAACAATATACCTAGAACTCCCATTAAGCTTCCACCTACTGTAACTGCAACGAGTATCCAGATGGAGGGAAGTCCAGAGGCTTTTCCTACCACATGAGGGTATATCAAATTCCCTTCTATTTGCTGTATAATTAAAAACATTATTATGAACCAAAGGGACAATTTAGCATTGACTACAAATATTAAAAAAGCGCCCACTATACATCCTACAAAAGATCCAAACACAGGAACCAAAGAAGTTATAGCAATAAGAACACTTATAGTAAGAGCATATGGAAATCTAAATATACTCATGGATATAAAGAATAAAACACCTATTATTACTCCCTCTAATAATTGTCCATGTAGAAATTGTGAGAACACACTATTTGACAAAGCGCCAATATAAAATATTCTATCAGCAACACTTTCAGGAAAAAATGCTCGAATCAGTTTTTTTACCTGCCTACATAAAGTTTCTTTTTGTAACAACACATATATAGAGAACACAAATCCTAGTGAAAATGTGACTATACCGTTTACTACAGAAGATGCAATTGAAACAGTAGAACCTACTAAGTTCAAAGCACTATTTTTGAAAAATGAAAGTACATTTTCCTCAAGATTTTTCCAATCGAAATTTATGTTGTTTACCCACTGAATAATTTGAGGATTATTATCTAGCTTTTCATTAACAAAGATTAACAAGTTATCCCAATAAGATGGAAACTTAACAGATAAATCTTGAATAGTTGCAGCCAACTCAGGGATTATAATAAACAGTGTAATAAAAATAGTAAACACAAATAGTAAAAGTGTAAGTATATAACTTATAGTACGTATTAGGCTCGGCTTTAAATTCTTGAAGATTTTTTTACTTTGAAAGAGTTTTCTTTCTATAACTTTCATTGGACTATTAAATATAAAAGCTATTGCTAAACCAAGAACAAAGGGAGTAAATATAGAAAATACTTTAACTGCCAATAGCCAGACATTAAATATATTTTCTAATAACCACATCAATATAATTGCAAAAGCAATTAAAAACATAGCTTTTTTTATTTGATTTTTATTAAAATCCATTAGACCACCTTCTTTCTATAAGATACATTTTATATTTATTTTCTTTTCTTTACAATGTATTGTGGGATAAAAAATTATTAATAATTGATATGATGATAAATTTTCACCTTATCAACGCAAAAAGCTTATTATCAAAGTATTATATTTTCAATCTAAAGACTAATACAAGGCAAATATTCTTTATTAACTACAAAAATTCTAAAAGGGCATAGTAGTTATGCCCTTTAAATAAGATACTAATAAGTCGATTTTATACAAAACAGGTGTATATATTGATGGAGATAAAGTTATGAAAACTAAACAGTCTGGTTATAGTTAATATAGAGATATTAAATTTGTGCCAGGTGTAGATACTAACATCCTTGAAGATACAAATTTCTGTCCATCCCAAGTCAACAAATTTTCAATATAACCTAAAGTGTCACTATTAGTGGTGCCAATAATGCGTTGAAAAGCAAGTAAATCATAGGTGTTATTTTTTCCATCATTTACAATTGGGTCTAATCTACCTAAAGCAAGAACTTCTCCTCGTACAGGTTGTTTTAACTTACCTTTCTCATCGTAATACTGGGATAAATAATCGTATCCTTTATAGCTTATGTCTAATATGAAAAGCTTATCTAGCATAACATTGCTTACATTAACTTTATAGAAGTCAGCATAATCTACTTTATACTTATACTCTTTATTGTACTTATCAAAATTAAAAATTTCCTGAACATTATTATTCTTAAACGAATAAATGTAGAAGTAGCCATATCCGCCACTGCCACCAGAATCAATGCTTACCTTTATATCATCTATATTATCTTTTGTAAAATCACCAAGAAATAGTCTTGGGTTATATCCTGAATTAAACTCAGGAGTAATAGTTTTTGTGATATGTGTACGTCCATCTTCAATTGCAACAATAATGTTATCTACAAAAATTCCTGTTGGGCCTTGCGGTATATTGCCATATAAATACACCTTGTCAGGTACACAATCTCCATTTACATCCCCAATTTTCATGTCAATCAAATATTTTTTTCTGCTAGGGTAGTTCCCATGGGAAGGGCGGAATGGTATTCTACTAATATCATAATCTGAAAAAGTACCCCAATTTTCTACTTTATTAAACTGAGGATAAGTTGACATAAAGTGAACTATTATTGAAGAATTATCTAATTCTGGATGCGTATTAAAAAATTTTCTATCTCCATATCTGATAGCTTCTAATGCAAGAGGTAGTTCACGTCTAAATATATAATCTCTCACAGCTGTAGCGTTTAGGTCAAATTGTCCATCAACGTATAAATACACATAATAAAG
>CAYYDM010000011.1:33608-41805 GCA_964470635.1 uncultured Clostridia bacterium
ATTCCACCCATTCACCAAGGACTTCATCTCTTATAGCACTGATTTTATCATAAGCAAATCTTGAACCAATAGTTAAAAATAGTTCTGCAGTTACATCTGAGTGAGTAAGCGTGTAACGCCTAGGAATAATAGGCTCTGTAGTAGTAACTCCTTTTCTAAATTCTACTGAAAGCTTTTCAGGGTTTAATCTACTCATAGGATCCCTTCCCATACTATATTTCTTATAAATGTATTATATGATGGCCATAGTCATTATGTTAGCAATTTAATTATTTGAGTTATTTCTAATTATTTTTTGAATAAAATACTATAAATTTCCTAATTCCCTTTTAATGATGATACCAGTAATATTAGAGCAATTAGGAATTATTAATAATGAAATATTTAGTAAAATATTATATCCCCTGCCACAGGGTTGTTTATCAATGCAGTGTCACAGAACAAAATAGAAGGATTTGCAGTTATGAAAGGCTCAGGAATTATCATAGTATTTCCTTAGAAAGAATTAAGCTATAGAAATGTTATAATATTAAAGGCTGTGCTAAGAAAAATAGACTTAGTGAAAAATAAAACTAAGTCTATTTTTGTTTTGTATATATTATATAACTATTAATATTATACAACAAAATCCTATCCAACGGTTTAATTGCCATAATTTTATTATATAAAGTTACCAACAATTTGTATTTACTTAAAAAATATTTAAGATAATAAATATATACTAGATATACTCAATAAAAATTTAAAGAGAAAAGTTGTTAATATCTAATAAAAGGATAATTCATCATTACATAGAAATACTTATTAACTTATCAGATATGTTTACAACATTAAATACATATAATGTTCATAGATAGGTATAAATTTATTGTTTACTCATTAAACCCTTATATAAAATAGAACTCTATTTAGAGGGAGCCCTAACTCCCTCTGAATGCTGAGTTTAGTCTATGTTGCTTGAGATACAGTTCTATAACATTCCAGTTTATATTCCCTTTTATATAGCAAAAAACCTAAGTTAGTCAAATAACAAACAAAATAAAGAGAAAGATGGAAAGGAAGTGATACATCCCAAAATAGGCTTACTAATGAAGAAGGACTTTGCGGTCTTTGAAAACGTTTGCAAAAGAGAGATTCAAAATTAAAAGTTTTGTCTTTATCTTGTGTCATAGCTTAATATTGGGGAAAAAGTCTATTTTAGGAGGGTTAGTATGTTAAAGCTACTTGGTTACAATGAAAAGGAAATAAGTAGATCTAAGTATGAAGTGGATGGAGTACCACCTTTAAGTGAAGCCATACCACTGGGATTGCAACATATTTTCGCTATGTTTGCAAGTAATATTGCAGTTCCTATGATAATTGCAGGTTTAGTAGGTATTACTGGGCCAGATTTAACAATTATGGTTCAAAGCGCTATGATAATTGCAGGTTTAGCTACTCTTAATCAATGTTATCCTATTGGAAGATGCGGAGCAAAACTGCCTGTAGTTATGGGTACCAGTTTTGGTTTTCTTCCAACTAATATTGCCATAGCAAAGGGGTATGGTATTTCAGGATTATTAGGGGCTACTTTTGTAGGCGGATTATTTGGTACAGTACTAGGATTCTTTTTAAAGCCATTAAGAAAGTTTTTCCCATCATTAGTAACTGGTACGGTTGTACTTACTATTGGTCTGTCACTACTTCCAACTGGAATAAATTCAATGGCTGGCGGCAATGGTTCTCCAACCTTTGGCTCACCAAAAAATTGGATAGTTGGATTGATTGTTTTATTTGTGGTTTTAGCACTAAACCAATTTACTAAAGGTTTTACAAAAACATCTTCAATTTTAATCGGTATTATAGTTGGATATATAATTGCTATACCACTTGGTATGGTTAATTTTGCACCAGTAAAGGCAGCAGGCTGGTTTGCAGTTCCTAAGCCATTACATTTTCCAATGACATTTAAATGGGGAGCTATTGCACCTATGCTAATAATGTTTATAGTGACTACAGTTGAAACTGTGGGGGACGTATCAGCTATAACTATGGGTGGCGCTGGCAGAGAAGCAACAGATAGAGAGTTATCAGGTTCAATTATTAATAATGGATTAAGTAGTAGTTTTGCAGCAATATTTAACGGATTACCAACAACTTCTTTTAGTCAAAACGTAGGAATGATAGCTTTTACAAAGATAGTAAGTAGATATGTTATAGCTGTAGGTTCATTATTCCTTATAGCAGCAGGGTTAATCCCTAAGCTTGGAGCATTGGTATCTACTATACCATCAAGTGTTATTGGAGGAGCTTCTCTTGTAATATTCTCTCAAATAACCCTTACAGGTATAGATATATTGACTTCAGAACCATTGACAGATAGAGCTAAGGTAATCATAGGGTTATCTCTTGCATTTGGTTTAGGATTAACTTCTGTTCCAGCTGCAATGGCACATTTCCCTGAAGCAATAAAAGTACTATTTGGTGAGTCAGGTATAGTAATAGCTTGTTTAGTTGCTATGATATTAAATATTGCAATTCCTGAAAAGAAAGAAGAAGCAGAGGAAGTAGCTACTAACTAAGCATAATATTTTCGGAAATAAACAGGGAATGAATATTTATATTCATTCCCAAAACTATTAATATGAGGTGTAATAAATGAATAAAATCAATATTCCCAAAGTTCAAAAACAAACAGCTGTTCAACAAGCTATAGAGTATCTTAGAAATTATATATTGAATACCGAAAGCTACCAGGTTACAAAATTACCATCTGAGGCTATGTTAGCTAGTGAAATGGGAATAAGCAGATTGACTATAAGAGAGGCTTTGACAGTATTAGAAAATGAGGGGCTAATTACAAGAAGTCAAGGAAGCAGTACAATGATTACTACTTTTGCAAGAAAATTATCAGAAGGAATAGACTATGCAGGGGAGCTTGGGAGATTTATTGAAGAAAGTGGCTATAACTCCACTGTAGATATTATTTCATACTCATGGGAAAAGTGTAGCGAAGAAGACGCAAAGATACTAAATATAGAGCCAGAAGATGAGGTATTAGTAGTAAAGAAGCGGTTTTTAGCCGGCGATAATCCTGCAGCATATTGCATAAATAGAGTACCAAAAAAATTTTTAGGAAATAAAGAAATTAATGAAGAGGATTTAGGAAAATCTATGTTTGACTTTGTTGAAGAAGGGTGCAATTGTCAGTTTAGCCATGACTTTATGGAAATAATACCTAGTTTAGTTACTGCTGAGATTGCTGATATCTTAAAGGTGGAAGAGAAATCTCCTATTTTAAGAGTTGATGTAACTAAGTATTCTATTGAAGGCTATCCAGTAATGTATAACACAGAATATTATGTGGATAAGCTTATAAGATTTACTGCTTGTAGGACTATGCCTTATATTAAATGATTTAATATGGATTTTCATTGGATAGATAGGGAGTGAAGAATTTGATAACCTTTGGAGAATATATTAAACCCAAAAGTATAGAAGAAGCATATGAAGCATTTAAGCTTAAGAAAAATACTGCCTTAATAGGTGGCGGCTGTTATCTAAGAATGGGGAATAGGAGAATTGGGCTAGCTGTTGATTTATGCGATGCTGGTCTTAATTATATAAATGAAACTGAGCGTACTATTGAAATAGGTGCAATGACTACTTTCAGAGAATTAGAAACTAGCCCTCTATTATTAAATCATTTTGGTCCTATAATTTCTGATTCTGTTAAGCATATTATAGGGGTTCAATTAAGAAATATTGTTACTATTGGTGCAACAGTTTTTTCAAAGTATGGTTTTTCTGATCCAATAACTACTTTTTTAGCACTTGATGCTGACATCGTTCTTTACAATGGCGGGAAAGTATTATTGGAAGAATACCTTAAAGAAGAAAGCAGAAGAAAAGACATTCTAGAAAAGATTATCATTAATAAAAATATTGAAAAAGCAGCCTTTCAATCCATG
This sequence comes from uncultured Clostridia bacterium, assembly GCA_964470635.1. Lineage (GTDB taxonomy): Bacteria > Bacillota > Clostridia > Tissierellales > Proteiniboraceae > Proteiniborus. The sequence continues at coordinate 37,559 of CAYYDM010000011.1, forward strand.
AGAAATTCACAAGTAGACTACGCTATACTTAATGCTGCAGTTTCAATAAAAGAAGATAAATATAGGATAGCAGTAGGAGCAAGGCCAAGAACTGCTGCATTAGCATATAAGGCTATGGACTATATAAATAATACGGAAGTAAATGAGGAAAGTGCTTTAAGGGCTGGTGAAATTGCATCACGAGAATTGTCTTTTGGAAGCAACACAAGAGGCTCTGCTGAGTATAGAAGAGAAATATGCAAGGTTCTTGTAAAAAGGGCAATCATGGAGGTGGCAAGATGATTATTAAAGTAAACATTAATGGTGTTAATAAAAATTTTGACATAGAGCCCCATGAGTACCTACTAGATGTTCTTAGAAAAAATGGTTACTTAAGTGTGAAAAGAGGCTGTGATACAGGCTCCTGTGGAGTCTGTACAGTACTAATAGATGGAGCACCTACTTTATCCTGTGCATTCTTGGCAGCAAGAGCTGATGGGAAAAGCATTATTACAATTGAAGGTGCTCAAGAACAAGCAAAGGAAATAGGAAAGTTCCTTGTAGATGAAGGTGTGGACCAATGTGGATATTGTAGTCCTGGTTTAATATTGACTATTATAGCCATGAAAGCTCAACTTGAAAATCCTACTGAAGAGTCCATAAAGTATTTTTTAGCAGGTAATTTGTGCAGATGTACAGGTTATGTAGGGCAACTAAGAGCAATAAAGAAATATATGGGGGTGGAATAATGAAGCCAGTAAATCATTCTATAGGTCAATCTATTCCTAAAGTAGATGGTGCACAGCTTGTAACAGGAAAACCCGCATATACAGATGATTTAGCGCCTAAGGATGCATTAATAATAAAAATACTAAGAAGCCCATATGCCTTTGCTAGAATTAAGAGTATAAATAAAGAGAAGGCAGAGAAAATACCTGGGGTAGAATGTATATTAACCCATGAGGACTTACCTAAAATATTATTTACAAGGGCAGGACAATCTCATCCAGAACCATCTACCTATGATAAATATATATTAGATGAATATGTAAGATATATTGGGGATGAAGTTGCAATTGTAGCAGCAGTAAGTGAAGATGTAGCTTTAAAGGCAATGAAATTAATAAAAGTTGAATATGAGGTATATGAACCAGTATTAGATATGGAAAGGGCAGAAAACCATCCTTGTAAAATTCATTTCAGAAATAGATGCCATTCAAATATAAACATTGGTTTTGATCCCGAAAAAAATATTGCAGCAATGTACAATTTTGGAGTAGGAGATGTGGAAGAAGAATTAAAAAAATGTGATGTAGTAGTTAGTGAGAGCTATTATTCTCAGGCTCAGGCCCATGCTATGATGGAGACATATAGAGCTTTTTCATATATAGATCAGTACGGAAAACTAGTTATAGTATCTTCTACCCAGATACCTTTCCATGTAAGAAGAATGATAGCCAGAGCTCTTGATTTACCTATAAGTAAGGTTAGAATAATCAAGCCACGTATAGGGGGAGGTTTTGGAGGCAAGCAAACTGCCCAAGTAGAATTTTATACTGCTGCAGTTACATTGAAAACAGGAAAACCATCTAAAATAATATACACTAGAAAAGAAACCTTTGAATCTACTTCATCACGACATGCTATGAAAATAGATGTTACTATTGGTGCTGACAAAGAAGGGAATATTACAGCAATTGATATGAAAGCCATTTCTGATACAGGCGCATATGGAGAACATGCTTATACAGTCCTAGGTGCAGCTGGATATAAGTCCATACCACTATATAATAAGGCAGAGGCTGCAAGATTTAGGGGTAAGGCAGTAAATACAAATCGTACTCCAGGAGGGGCTTTGAGAGGGTATGGTGTAACCCAAGGTACTTTTGCAATTGAGTCTGCTGTAAATGAATTGGCTCATAAGCTTAACATAGACCCTTCTGAATTAAGAGAAAAAAACATGCTAAAAAAAGGAGAGACATCTCCAATATTTAATATGACTACTGTAGGAGCAGGTGAAGAGCCTATAGTAATGAGTAGCTGTGAATTAGAATACTGTGTAAAAAGAGGAAAGGAACTAATAGGCTGGGATAGTAAATACCCAAGACAACAGGTATCTCCTAACAAAGTACGTGGAGTAGGCATGGCTATTGCTATGCAGGGTTCAGGAATACCTGGAATAGATACTGCTACTGCAACTATTAAGCTTGAGGACAATGGATACTTTACATTGCTTCTAGGTGCTACAGACATAGGTACAGGAAGTGATACTATTTTAAGACAGATAGCAGCCGAAGCTCTAGGTGTAGAAAATGATACTATAAGTGTCTATTCTTCAGATACGGATTTAACTCCTTTCGACGTTGGAGCCTATGCATCAGGTACCACATATTTCTCAGGAAATGCAGTTAAAAAAGCTTCCTTAAAAATGAAAGAATTAATTGAAAAAGAAGGGGCAGAGTTCCTAAAAATAGATTTAGATGATGTAGTATTTGACGGAAAAGAGATAAGAAATAAAGCTGGAGATAAAAGAGTTAGCTTAGCTGATTTAAGTAATAGACTTATTTATAAAAACCCTACCAAACAATTAACTTCTACGGAATCCTTTGGCACCAGCGATTTGGCACCACCTTTTATATCAGGCTTTGCTGAAGTTGAAGTAGATATTGAAACTGGAAAAGTAGACTTAATTGACTATGTAACTGTAGTTGACAGTGGAACTATAATAAATCCTACCCTAGCAAGAATACAAGCAGAGGGAGGCGTAGTTCAAGGCATAGGAATGGCGCTCTTTGAAGAAGTAAGGGAAGATAATAGAGGTAGAATGATAACTAACAACTTTATGGAATATAAGATTCCTTCAAAGCTAGATATAAATAATATTACGGTAGATTTTGCAGAAAGCTATGAGCCAACAGGACCATTTGGAGCAAAATCTATTGGAGAGGTAGTAACTAATACACCATGTCCAGCTATTGCTGATGCAGTTTACAATGCAGTAGGAGTTAGAATTAGGGATTTGCCTATAACACCAGAGAAAGTAAAGATGCTATTGATGAACAAAAATAAAGGCTAAAAGCACTTGTGCTTTTAGCCTTCTTTGTGAACTCCTTTATATCCAGTTAATCTAACTGCGTTGATTATAACTAACAGTACACTTATTTCATGGACAAGCATTCCAATAGCCATGAATACATTTCTTGTTAATACACCTACTAATAGTGTAAATACTACAGCCACTGCAAAGTAAATGTTTTGCTTCATATTTCTCATAGTAGCACGGCTGAGGCCAAAAGCATAAGAAAGCCTATTTAAGCTATCTGACATCAACACAATATCTGCCGTTTCCATTGCCACATCTGTTCCAGAGCCACCCATGGCTACTCCTAAATCAGCTAATGCTAATGCTGGTGCATCGTTGATACCGTCTCCAACCATGGCAACAGTATTATCCTTCATCAATTCCTTTAACTTCTTAACCTTATCTTCAGGTAATAGTTCAGCATAATACTCATCAATGCCAAGAATTTGCGATACTGCATGGGCTATTCTTCTATTATCTCCTGTCAGCATTACCACTTTCTTAACTCCAGCCTTTTTCAAATCTTTAACTAAATCATGTGCATCGTCTCTAATCTTATCTGCAATGGAGATAACCCCTAAAACCTTAGAGTTATTTGCAACTATTACTGCTGTATGTCCGTTATTTTCTTCATTTACTAAGTGCTCTTCTACTTCGGCTGGTATAACAATATTATTATCACCTAACAACTTACGAGTACCGATGTAAATTTCTTCTCTCTCAACTATAGCCTTTACACCACCGCCTGGGTATGCATCAAAATCAGTTGCAGGCTCTATCTTTATGGATAATCTTGATTTTGCTTCATTTATTATAGCCTTTGCTAAATGATGCTCTGATGTCATCTCTACCCTTGCAGCTAAGTGAAGTAGAGTTTCTTCCGTCATATTATAAGCACAAATATTAGTTACTGTTGGTTTTCCTATTGTAAGAGTACCAGTTTTATCAAAAGCTACTATATCTATTTTTCCTGCCTTTTCTAGATACTCTCCACCCTTAATCAAGATTCCTTTTTTAGCACCATTTCCTATACCAGCAACTATAGATACGGGAGCAGATATTACCATGGCACCAGGACAGGATATAACTAATAGGGTAAGTGTAAGCTCTAAGTCTCTAGTTATTAGATAAACTATTACAGATAATATCATGATTCCGGGTGTATAGTATTTTGAAAAACGTTCTA
>CAYYDM010000012.1:0-41745 GCA_964470635.1 uncultured Clostridia bacterium
TTCTTTAGCTAAACGTAGCTGCTCTAACTTGCTATTTGCCATTAAAAGACCCTCCTTAAGCTGATTGACTAAGCAATCGTATTTTTAATAAATTTTATTTGAAATTTAATAAAGAATACATTGGATTACGATTACGTCCATGGATAACTTTTACAGCTAGCTGAGAGTTATAGCCATGTTCTGCAATATAATCTCTTTGTGTTTTTTATTAAATATTCAGTTTGTCTATATATAATAAATTTTAATTAATCCCTTTGACAAAGTTCAACTAATACCCCATTTGTGCTTTTGGGATGTAGAAAAGCTATTTTAGCTCCTCCTGCTCCATATCTAGGCTTTTCATCTATAAGTCTTATACCTTTTTGCTTCATTTCTTCTAATTCTTTTTCTATGTCATCTACTCTATATGCAATGTGTTGTATTCCTTCGCCTTTTTTCTCAATAAACTTTGCAATAGGTCCCTCTTTATCAGTTGATTCCAACAGTTCTATTTCTGTATCTCCTATCGGAAGAAATGCCACTTTTACTTTTTGTTCTTCTACTATCTCTGTTCCATGAAGATTCATACCTAGTACGTCTTCATAAAACTTTAGGGCATCGTCAAGATTGTTAACAGCTATACCAATATGGTCTATCTTTTTTACCATCTTTATCCCTCCTTAATATTTTTAAATATCATTTGAAAATAACTTTATTATAGACTCGCATGCACTAAAGGGGTCAGTTTTCCTATCTGCGACTTCACTAGTTATCTTTTCTAAAACCTGATCTGTTTGAGACTTTTGTAGAACTATCCTCATAATTTCTGTTTCTATGAGCTTAATAATTTCCATTCTAATATTATCTTCTCGTCTTTTTTTTAGCTCTCCTGAGGATTTTAAATATTCCATGTGATTTACTATTTCGTCTAACAATTCACTTATTCCTTTATTTAAGCTTGCTACTACCTGTACTATAGGAGGTCTTCTATCCTTTATGGGACCCATGTCAAGCATTGCCTTCACTTCAGCAGCAGTTCTAGCAGCCCCATCTAAATCGCATTTATTTATTGCAAATATATCCCCAATTTCCATTACTCCCGCTTTTATGGCCTGAATATCATCTCCCAACCCTGGAACCATAACCATAACAACCGTATCTGCATTCTTCACTATATCTATTTCGGATTGGCCTACCCCTACTGTCTCTATAATTATGTAATCCGCTCCGTATACATCTAGTATCTTCACCGCGCTTTGAGTAGCCTTTGACAATCCTCCTAGATATCCCCTAGTACCCATACTTCTGATAAATACTCCTGGGTCTGTAGCCAAGTCCTGCATTCTTATTCTATCACCAAGTATTGCTCCTCCAGTAAATGGGCTTGTAGGGTCTATAGCTATTATTCCAACAGTCTTGCCCCTATTTCTAAGTTCCTTTGCCAGCTTATCAGTAAGGGTGCTCTTGCCCCCACCAGGGGGGCCTGTTATACCTATTACGTGAGCATTTCCCGTATATTTGTATATATTTTTAATAATATTTTTTGCTTCTTCTTCATTATTTTCTACTATAGAAATCAGACGAGCACATGTTCTTTTGTCTCCATTTAATAGCTTATCTACATATTCCAATTTCAACACCGCCTGAGTAAACTATTTCCTAATTACATTTTGTTCTATATATTCAATACATGTTGTAGTAGGTGTTCCTGGAGTAAATATCTCCTTTATTCCTGCATCCTTAAGACCAGGAATGTCTTCATCAGGTATTACTCCTCCTCCAACTACTAGTATGTCTTCTGCGCCTTCTTGTTTTAATAATTCTACTACTCTTGGAAGCAAATGATTGTGAGCTCCTGATAATATACTCATAGCAACTACATCTACGTCTTCTTGTATAGCAGCTGATACTATTTGTTCAGGAGTCTGTCTGAGTCCTGTATATATTACTTCCATACCTGCATCTCTTAAAGCTCTGGCAATTACTTTTGCTCCTCTATCATGTCCATCAAGTCCTGGCTTCGCAACTAAAACTCTAATTGGTCTACTATTCACTTAGTATTCCTCCCTTTACACCGATTCTATAAATTTATGGTTTTTATATAATTACAGATTGCTGATATTCACCGAAAACTTCTCTCATTACTCCACAGATTTCTCCTAAAGTCGCATATGTTTTAACTGCTTCTAGTATATATGGCATTACGTTTTCTTCGCCTTCACATGCTTTTCTTAGTGCCTCAAGTTTTTCTTGTACTAGAGCATTGTTTCTTTTTGCTTTTAAGTCAGAAATTTTCTTCTTCTGAAGATTTCCAACAGCAGGATCAACTCTTAAGAGTCCTTTAGGTGATTCTTCTTCTATCTGGAATTTATTCATACCTACTACTATTCTAGCGTTTGTTTCTACTTCTCTTTGATATTTATAAGCTGCGTCCATTATTTGTTGCTGAATATATCCCATATCTATAGCTCTTGGTGCTCCACCAAGTTCATCAATCTTATTTATATATTCCATTGCCTTGTCTTCTATTTCTTTAGTCTTAGCTTCTATATAATATGAACCTGCAAGTGGGTCAACGGTATCTGTTACTCCACTTTCGTATGCTACTATTTGTTGTGTTCTAAGAGCTATTCTAACTGAATCCTCAGTAGGAAGAGCAAGGGCTTCGTCTCTTGAATTAGTGTGAAGGGACTGTGTTCCACCAAGTACTGCAGCCAAAGTCTGTATAGCAACACGAACAATATTGTTATCAGGCTGTTGTGCAGTTAATGTAGAACCTGCAGTTTGAGTATGGAATTTTAGCATCATTGATTTTGGATCTTTTGCTCCAAATCGTTCCTTCATTATCCTAGCCCATAATCTTCTAGCTGCTCTATACTTTGAAACCTCTTCCAATAAGTCATTATGAGCATTAAAGAAAAATGATAGTCTAGGTGCAAAATCATCTACATCAAGTCCAGCTTTTATTGCTGCTTCTACATATGCAATACCATCAGCAAGTGTAAAACCTACTTCTTGAGCAGCTGTACATCCTGCTTCCCTAATATGGTAGCCTGAGATGCTTATTGTATTCCATTTTGGTACTGATTTTGAGCAATACTCAAATATATTTGTAATTAGCCTCATGGATGGTTCAACTGGGAAAATATATGTTCCACGGGCTATATATTCTTTTAATATATCATTTTGGATAGTACCTCTTAATTTGTCAGGTGTAACACCTTGTTTTTCAGCTACTGCTATATACATAGCTAGTAGAACTGAAGCTGGTGCATTTATAGTCATAGATGTACTTACTTTATCAAGAGGAATACCGTCAAATAGCGTTTCCATATCTTCCAATGAATCTATAGCTACTCCAACTTTTCCAACTTCCCCTTCTGCTAGTGGATGATCTGAATCGTATCCTATCTGTGTAGGCAAGTCAAATGCTACGCTAAGTCCTGTCTGGCCTTGTTCTAATAAGTATTTATATCTACTGTTTGACTCCTCTGCAGTAGCAAATCCAGCGTACATCCTCATGGTCCAAAGCTTCCCTCTGTACATTGTAGTCTGAACGCCTCTTGTGTAAGGGTATTCTCCTGGATATCCCAAATCATTATTATAGTCTAACCATTCAATGTCCTCTGGAGTATAGAGTGGATTTACCACTTCACCGGAAACCGTTGTAAATTCTTCTTTCCTTTCAGGAAACTTAGCTAGTGTTTTCTTTAGTTTATTTTCTTCCCATTCACTTCTTGATTGTTTAATTTGGTTTAAGCTCTCATTATCAAACATTTTTGACCCCCTAATCTTAATAGATTATTTATCCATTCATTCTGTCACATTCTGAATAGTCTGTAAAATGTAGTGATGCATGAAAGCGTTTACACATATTAAGTCAAAATAAGTTATATAGAATTAATTATAAACGCCTCAAAATTACATGTTTGCATCCAATTATAGACTATTACATGTAATATATTTTTGCAACATTTATTTCATAATGTTAATTTTTGTGAAATAAACATTTCATTTAAAATTTATTCTATATTATTATTTTTACTCTTTAATGTTTTCGACATATTATTTTAAAATCTACTAAATTTATTAATTTTATATTCATATATGTAATTTATATTACATATATTTTCATTGCCCGGGAAATTTCGCCTTTTTTTTGTAATTTATCTGTTTCTTTACTATATATATATAATACAATGTCAAGTAATAGGGTTTGTAAACAAAAATCTAAAAAATTCTTCTATACTAGTCATAATTATTTAACAAACAAAAATTAACCAAAAGAATATTATTTTATAACATAAAAAAAGAAAGCTTGTTTTAGCTTTCCTTTTTTTATATTTTATGCAGCTTCAAATAACTCTTCAAATTCTTTTGCATCTAATGTTTCTTTTTCTAATAAAGCTTCAGCTACTTTATGAAGTTTATCCATATTTTCTTTTAAAATTGTCTCACATTTGTGATATGCTTTGTCTATTATTGTTCTCATTTCTTTATCTATAGCTGCTGCAACTTCTTCGCTATAGTTTCTACTTCTTGCTAAATCTCTACCTATGAATACTTCATCATCATCAGTACCATAAGTCATAGGTCCTAGTTTTTCACTCATGCCGTAATGAGTAACCATATTTCTAGCAATCTTTGTTGCTCTTTCAAGGTCATTTTGAGCACCAGTACTTATATCTTCCAAAACAAGATGTTCTGCTACTCTTCCACCTAGCATATGAACAAGCATTGTTTCCATCTCATTTTTAGTGGCATAGTTTCTATCTTCCTCTGGAAGATACATAGTAAATCCTCCTGCTCTTCCTCTTGGAATAATAGTAACCATATGAACTGGATCTGCGCCAGGAAGAAGTCTTGCTGCTACTGCGTGACCTGCCTCATGATATGCAGTAAGCTTTCTTTCTTTTTCACTAATAACCTTACTCTTCTTCTCTGGACCTGCGACTACTTTAGTTGACGCTTCCTCAATGATAGACATAGGTATCTTTGCAAGATTATGTCTAGCAGTAAGCAATGCAGCTTCATTCACCAAGTTTTCCAAATCAGCAGGTGTAAAACCTGGAGTTCTTCTAGCAACAACTTTTAGGTCTACATCATCAGCCAATGGTTTACCCCTTGTGTGAACCTTTAGAATTTCTTCTCTTCCTTTTATATCTGGAACTCCAACATATACTTGCCTGTCAAATCTACCCGGTCTTAGCAGTGCTGGGTCTAGTATATCAGGTCTATTTGTAGCAGCTATTATGATAATTCCTTCGTTCTCTCCGAAGCCATCCATCTCTACTAGCAACTGATTTAGGGTTTGCTCTCTTTCATCATGGCCTCCGCCAAGACCTGCACCCCTTCTCCTACCTACTGCATCAATCTCATCTATAAAAACTATACATGGTGAGTTCTTCTTAGCTTGCTCAAATAAATCTCTTACACGAGAAGCACCTACACCTACAAACATTTCAACAAAGTCTGAACCGCTTATGCTGAAGAAAGGAACACCAGCTTCTCCTGCTACGGCTTTTGTTAAATAAGTTTTTCCTGTTCCCGGAGGTCCTACCATTAGCACCCCTTTTGGAATTCTAGCACCTAATTCTATATATTTTCTAGGGTTTCTAAGAAAATCAACGATTTCCTTAAGCTCTTCTTTTTCCTCCTGTAAACCTGCAACGTCTGCAAAAGTAATTTTTTTACCCTCATCTTTATGCATCTTAGCTCTACTCTTGCCAAATGACATGACACGATTTCCGCCACCTTGTGATTGCTGCATAAATACAAACCAAAATACAACAAATACAAGAATCATAAATATTGTTGGAAGAGCTGATAGATAAAATGGAGTTTGGGGTTGAGGCTCTCCAGTTACATTTTTAATTCTACCTTCCTCTACAGGCTTTCTTAGGTAATCTTCATAGAATCTATCTGAACTAGTAGGCAATGTTAGAGTGAAACTTGTATTATCCTTAAGCCTACCTTTTACAGTATCTTCATTCTTGACAATTGAAATGCTTTCAACATTATCCTTTTTTATTTCTTCTATAAGTGTGGTATAATCAATCTGCTTTGTTTCTTCAACATTTTTCGTTAGTAGCTGAACTGCAAATACTAGTATTATGAATAAAAGCAAATAAAAGCTTATACCGCGAAAATACCTTTTCAAATATAGTCCTCCTTTCAAACTAAGCTGATAATATTATATCACTATATTCTAGCATATCAATAAGGAAAAGACAATAATGGTCTATTTTATTAAATTACTGTATGCTTCCTCTTTTAGTATGCATATATCTGGAAGGTTTCTATAGCCTTCCGCAAAATCTATTCCATAACCTACAACGAATTCATCAGGTATATCAAAGCCTTTGTAAGCTATTTCTACATTAACTAATCGTCTTTCTGGCTTGTCGAGAAGAGTACATATTTTTACACTAGCAGCTCCCCTAGATCTTAAATTGCTCACAAGATAGTTTAGAGTAAGTCCAGTATCTATAATATCTTCTACTAATAATATATCTTTACCCTCTATACTCCCCTCTAAATCTTTAAGAATTCTTACTACACCAGAAGATTCCGTAGAGTTTCCATAGCTGGATACTGCCATAAAGTCTATAGTAAGCGGTATTTCTATATTCTTAGCAAGGTCTCCTAAAAACATAAATGCACCTTTTAATACACCAACTAGCATTAAATCCTTACCTTGATAATCCTGGGTAATTTTCTTTCCAATTTCTTTGGTTTTTTTTTGAAGTTCATCACATGAAATAAGTACCTCTTTTACGTCGTTTTTCATTAAATATCCTCCTCTTAACTATCTTAATGTTTTTTATATTCTAATACTAATACTTTTGAAGTATTGCTACTTACCTTATACTCTTCACTTATTCTATACCCTACTACCCAGATTATTTTCCCATCATCTTCGATAATTGGTATAGTATCTCTTTCTTCTCTAGGTATCTTTTCGTCAATAAAAAAATCCTTAAGCTTCTTTGACCCATTCATTCCCAAAGGTGTAAATCTATCTCCATCTTTTCTGTTTCTTATGCAAAGCTCACCTTTTATTTTATCATAGTCAAAGTATTTTATGAATCTATTAACATGTTTAATATCTACCTCACATACAGGTAAGATACTAGAATTAATAGTAGTATTAAGTTCATATATATGCACAGGCTTTCCTATATGAAGAGGGTACCTGAATAAAACCTTCTGGGGATTATTCTCTTTCTCAATTATCATATTTCCATAACTTATTTTAATGACAATATTATTAGTTATGTTAATATTTTTTCCTGTAATATTCTCATTCATCAAATTAATGATATTGTTGATATGTTTTTCCTCAATCCCTTTTAAGCTTCCATTTACCTTTTCAATACTTTGTCTAATAATTCTTGATTTAATAGTATAGTGTTCGTTTTTAAACATATCTATATTTAATACTATACTATTTTGAGACTCTTCTACAACTATATTTTTATATTTTTCCTCTACAATACCTAAAATAAATTCACTATCCATTTGCATTAGCCTTGAAGTTCTTGCTAATATATCAATGATACCTTTGTTAAAATTTTTAGTTATGTAAGGAATGACCTCTAGTCTCGTTCTATTTCTGCCGTATATAGGCTCTAAGTTTGTCCTATCAATTCTAACAGGTATATTATTATCTAAACAGTATTTTTCTATCTCCTCTCTACTAATATCTAAAAGAGGTCTTATAATATTTCCATTTCTGTATTCCATTCCTCTCAAGCCTTCTAGACCTGTTCCTCTGAAAAACCTCATTAATAAGGTTTCTGCTTGGTCATTTTTATTATGAGCTACTGCTATCTTTCCTCCGCCTATATCATCTAATATCTTGTTAAAAAAACTATATCTAATAGCTCTTCCAGCTTCTTCTGATGTAAGCTTGTTTTTTTTCGCATATTCATCCATGTTTACTTTAGTTGAAAAAAAGGGAATCAAAAGCCCTGAACAAATATTTTTAACAAACTCTTCATCTGCATCTGCTTCTTCTTTTCTAATTCCATGGTTTATATGAGCAACATAAATATTGAAGCCTAGTTCTTCCTTTATCTCATTAAGGATATGTAGCAATGCCATGGAATCTGGTCCACCTGAAACACCAACTATTATTTTGTCTTCTTTGTCTATTAAATTATGTTCTTTTATCACATTAATAACTTTTTGTTTCATATACAGTATCACCTATATTCTTAGTTCTTATCTAGTAAAATTTCTATAACTAATCTCATTATCCTTTAAAAAAATAAATATTTATTCCTATGGCCATGATAATTAAAAAAAATCCTATACTAAACATAAAAAAAGCATCTATAATTAATCCTGCTTTTTTCTTAGTTCTTATTTTAGTATTATTCTTGGTAATGACAACTAATGATGAGTTGCAATCTTTAAGAGATTTTTTAAGTTCTTCTTTAAAGATAGCAATATCATTAGTTCCCCCTCTTAGTGCCTTTATTAAACACTTTTTAAACTTATTGTCTATGATAAGAAGCTTAATATTTGACACAACTTGGTCTAGATTGCTTACTAGGGGATTAAACTCTTTTTTTAGTAACATAGATGTAATTATCATAGCAACGCTAAAATTTAAATTGGTTATATAATCATTATACCCGTCTATTCCCCAGGATAATATGCTATAAGCAGGAGTATATTCTTTGATTCCTTGTCCCTTTTCAATAACTCCTCCAAAATCTATGAAACTAATTCTCTTTCCTCTCTTATCTATCATAATGTTTTCTGGCTTTAAATCTGCGTATACATATCCCATTTTATAAATGTTTTCAAGAATATTCAATAATATAATTCCGATTCCTATTATTTCTTTTACTTTCATGTTGCCATACTTTATTATCTCTTTAATATTGTACCCTTCTATGTAATCCATAACAAGAAAATAATATATGTCCCCACTTTTTTTATAGTCGTCTATTTCATATACTTTTGGGACATTTTTAAGATTTTTTAGCTTGGTCATCATATTATATTCCCTAGTTATTGAATTGACGTCTTTGCTTATTTTCAGAGCTCTAATATACCCTTTACTGTCTTTTACTTTATATACTGCTCCTACTCCTCCTTCTCCGAGCTTAGACAATACGGTGTATTTATTATTATTCCATTTCCCAATAACTGTTTCCGAAATATAAAGCATAGATATTCCCCCATAGTTCATAAGCCTATAGCACACTTTTAATGGCTATAGGCTTATAAAGTTTTTACTTACATTACACGCTAATACTCTTAAATACTATTTCCTCTTCAACATTAAATCCATAATCAAAATTATTGCTTAAAAGCTGTACTGCACTTTTTATTGCAGGACCTGTAGGAGTATTTCCACCTATAAGTATCTTGTTAAGGGATTCTTCAAGTATTGCTATATCTTCTGTAAAATCACAGAGAATATCATATTGTCCTTTATTTTTACCAGGATAACTTATAACCGCTATTTTTGTTTTCCCTTTTCTTTGGCTTAGCATTCTCAGAAGATTGAGTACGCTCTTTTTCGCCATGTCCATTTTATTAGCCATACTACTGCTTGCGTCTATTACTGCACAGCATTTTATGTTTATTTCATCTCCAAGCCTGTCTATCATGTCAGTAACCTTTATCCTAGACTGTGGATTCATGTCATTGAGTCCTGTACCTACTATTTCTCTAAGTTCTTTGTTTACAGCTTCTTCTATAGTTTTGTAGACTGATTTTACTGTTACCATACTTAATGCTGTTGAGAGATTTTGAATATTAGTGGTTTCCCATACTCCTCCACCAGCCTCAGCTATATCTTTAATTTCTTTTATAGATCTTTCATGATTTGGTTTATCTGTTATTCCTATAGTGCTTATAGTAACTCCTTTTTCATGCCCTTCTCTCGCAGCACTTATTGGATCTATACCTTCATTAGATTCTCCATCAGTTATAAGTATTATCTGTCTAAATTCAATTATTTTATCCATAATAATCCTCCTAGGCTTTTTTTGTAATTATTGCCAAGCCTTTGATTTATATACCTTGATTGCTTAATAAACTATTACATTGATATGCTAGTCCACTAACTTTTAGAATTCATGAATTTAGTACTCGTTCGGGTTAGGTCATAAGCAGTCTCGCAACACAAATTTATTTGCTCGCTATCGCTCACATAAATTTGGTCCTAACGGACACACCGATCATAAACTTATAATAAAGTTGGTGCTCGTTGCGTTTGAGCTATGCTGCAATTACCCAAATCTTTGATTTGGTGTAATTGTAGTACTCAGAAACTTGTTTTCTGAGCTTCCTTGATTTCTGATAAAAGCTTTCAAAAAATCGGGTTAGGTCATAAAAAAAGCATGTAGGCTTTCCTACATGCTTCATCTTCTTTTCCATATCTTAGTTACCAGAACCGTCATATCATCATTTGCTGTACCGCCACAGGCTTCTAATGCAAAATCCATTATTTTATCTGCAATAGTTTGAGGATTTACACTTTCTATATCTTGAATAACTTTAGCCAGCCATTTCTCTTTGTTTTCTTCTTCATAATTTGAATCTAAAATACCATCAGATACCATAACAATAAAATCCCCATCATCTAATTCTTCCTCATATACTTGAATATCAATATCCCTCAGTATTCCTACAGGAAGTGAATGAGAGTTTATTATCTGTACTTTATTTTTTTTCTTTATAAATGTTGGAGCTGAACCCACCTTTATAAACTGAGTCTTGCCTCTATACAAGTCAACGATAGACATATCTATAGTAGCTAACATCTCATCAGAGGACTTCAATACTAATACTGAGTTAATAGTCTTTAATGCTAGCTCTTTATCAAATCCAGCCTCTAAAAACTTTTCAAGCAATGAAATAGCAATGTCACTTTCTTGACTTGCTTTATGACCGACCCCCATGCCATCACTAATAACTGCAAAATAGTTGTTGCATCTTTCACCAAAAGTATAATTGTCTCCTGACACATTATTAAATCCTTTGTCTAGCCTAGATACTTTGGTGATCGCTCCAAAACGATTTGCTTTTATGAGCTTAAATTTGATTCTCTTATCCTCATATTTAGTGCTTGTACAATATTTATCACTAGTTAGCTGGATGCCTACTATTTCAGATACAATTGATGTTGCTCTATTTATTACTTCTTCATTATTATGTGATTTTATCTCTAAATAAATCTCAAAATCATCCTTCGCGTTCTCTGTAACAACTACCTTATCTACATTGACTTTATTTCTTTTTAAGCCTGCATAAATCTCCTTCTCTACGTCCCGTTTAAATCTAACATCATTATATATTTCATTAGCCAAGTCTTTAATTACCTTTGACATCCCTTCAAGCTGCTGTGATACAAGTTGTCTGCTCTCTAATATCCTATTTTCCCATTTATAATCTAGTCTATAAATGTCAAATAAATAATTGATTCTCTGCGCAATATCAATAGTTTTCGTACATCTTTTTTTAAAGATATCTGGCATCATATCAGGCGAAATATTTCCTCTAGTCTCAATAGTACCTAAGATCTCAAACATTGATTGATAGGTTGAATAAAAGTCGCTTTCCCAGCAAAACTTGCATAGGGAGCATTTGCTACATACTCCATCAGCTACTGCATCAATAAGCTTAGATATATCTTTTTGTTCTACTACTTTATTCTTATCAGATACTCTTCTAAAGGTCTCTCCTAGTTCTTCAAAAACCTGTGATATTTCGTTAAGTCTTTTATAAGTCATGTCTTTGACCCTGTTTGAGTATGCTTCCTCTATTTGTGTTCCATCAGATACTCCAATAATGATTTTGCTACTTAGTCCCTTTGCTAATTTAGTAACTATAAGAAATATGATGATAGATACTGCTATTTCTTTATTTCTAAGTATTGTCTGAGTAGAGCCGTCAATATAGAAGGACATTATGATACTTCCTAAAGTAAATCCCAGACAACTGCCTATTTTTCCGACCTCTCTAAATAATCCGGACAATAGCCCCGCAAATCCATATATAGAGATGACAAAAGGTAGATTTATCTGTGACATAGAAGTTACTATACCTATGGTAATCCCAACTGCAGTACCTATTGACGGTCCCTTATTAAATGCAATTATCATTATAATGACTATTCCTATTATGTTTTTTATAGATATTCCAAATATACCTATATTGTCTAATCCAGATACAGCTAGAGCAAGCATTATTGCTCCACAAATTACTTCTTCACTTGAAAACACTCTATTGAAAGTAGTGTCTATAGTTGGAATGCTATGAGTAAATATATAGGTAAGAGTAAATACAATTATCCCCTCAAACATAGTAAGCATTAAATCGTATATATAATAGTCATTAACAATTATATATAAGCTTTTAAGTAGTATAAGAGAAAGAGCTGCAAATAAAGATGTTTTTATTATACTGTCTTTAAATTTTGGTTTTAATATTTTATATGTAAAGAATATAAACCATACAGCTGAAATGTATTGATAGCTCTCGAAGCCATGAACTGTTATAATTCCTAATGACACAAACAAGGGGACTGTAGCAGAGCTACCATACTTTATCATGTATGCTGCTACAAAAGCTATACCGAAGGGAGTCAGTCCCTCCATAATAGATGATCTACCTATAAGATAGGCTAACACGCTGATTACTATTGTGCTGGTGCTAATACCCTTAATAGTTCCTTTTAATCCTTTAAAATCTATGATTCCGCTATTCCATCTACTCTGTTCCCTCGAAGGAAACATTTCTATCCTACTTGTCATTCAACACCCCTCCACAGACTCTTTAATTTAGGCTCATTGTAACAAACCAGTTCCAAAATATTTGTCAATCGAGGTTGTAGTGTTTAAAAAGTTTTTGACAATATTAAATATACTTTTATCATTTCTTAAGCATTTCCGAGGTTAAGGTTATTTAAAGAAAATATAATGTTAATTTAAGAAAATTTTATATCAGCAGCTGTACCCTTGTTAAAATCTAGCATCTTCAAATATCGACAATTGCTTTTCATATTAATACGCAAAAAAACAACCTAGGTAAGCTAATGTATTTTCTTGTACTATTTCTGCATATATAGAGTATAACTATAATGTGGTTTAATATTTAAGTACAATATTAGCTTAACTAGGCTTATTTTTGTTAAAAACAAAATATAATTTTGTCAAAAGAAAAACTAAGATATTTAATTTTAAAGAAGAGTATCTACAAAAAATCAAAAAAACCGGGGATTCCCCGGTTGTATTCTATGCTTTTCTACTTCTTGATCCGAAACCTTTCTTGGTTTCTTTTTTCTTAAGCTGCTCTTGCTTTTCGCTGCTATCTTTTAAGAACTTTGCCATCTTATCTTCGAAAGACATAAATTTTTGTTTATCATCAGTCTTATTCCAGTCTATTTCTACTGGTTTTGTTGTAGACTTTTTAGGTTCAGCTTGTCTAATTGATAAGCTTATTTTTCCCTCATCACTAATTGATAAGATCTTAACCTTAACAGCCTGATCCTTTTTTAAGTAGTCACTTACATTATTAACGTAATCATGTGAGATTTCAGATATATGAACTAGTCCAGTCTTTCCTTCTGGTAGCTGAATAAAAGCACCGAAGTTTGTAATACCTGTAACTGTGCCTTCAACTACATTACCAACTAAAACGGGCATAAATTAAAAACTCCTCCTTTAGATATTTTAAATACATCAACTTATTTTAGTATATATTATAACAATTAATATGTCAATTAGTTAAAATCAGTTATCTATGCCCTCATTAGACTCGTCTTTATTTTTGTTTTTGTCTATATATATTATCTCATCAGCCTTTATCATCTTTAGTTCTTCCCTAGCCATTTTTTCAATATATTCTAAGGAATCTGTATATTTTAGCTTTTCTTCTATATCCTTAATTTCACTGTTAAGCTGTTCTATCTTTTCTTGCTTTTGTACTTTTTCATTTTCAAGGGCTTTAATTATTTTCTGTTGATTAATAAATACTATCCCTAAATAAACAATTGCAGCTAAAATCAAAAAATGCCTGATCCTAAGCTTTTTTCTTGATTTTCTTTCTTTCATAAGATTCACCCTTCTTATCTTAGCATTAGTTAGTATAATGTTTCTACAAAACTTATAAAAATCCTTTGAATTTAACAAAGTATTAAATAAAAATGAAATGGAAATATAAACCTATACCCTATCTATTTTTTCTTAAATATAGTCTTAATGTTTTTCTTTAAGCCTTTAATCATTATAAACGGCAGCTTAAGATACCTTCTAACTTTTATTATTAATCTATTTACATTAGTTCTCATTTTATTATAGGGTTCTCGAAACTTTGACCCCATTAGTCTAAAAGGGTAAAAAAGCACTCCAAAAATGTACTTTAATATTTTAATTATTCCATTTACAATCCATACAAGTGTAGTAATTATAATTTTACTTAAAAGCCTTGAATATAAAAAAGCCCCACTAAAGAATCCAAGAAAAACATATCCTCTTATTTCTCCCCAGTTAGTGTAAAGAATAACTGTTAGAAATATTACGGAGATAATTATCCAGAAAACAAAATCCTCAATAAAAGTAGCTACTTTCTTGGGCTTTAGGTAATATCTAAATATTCTATATATGTCATATACAAACCCCATGACTATACCACCGTATAGGGTTGCAAAGAATATATAGGCTTGGCTTTGAACGTAGCTATCCATCAGACCACCCCATGTGAATTCTAGTTATTACTTAAACATTTTTCCTAATAACCCATTTCCCTTCCCACTTGAGATTTCTTTGTTAGTATATACAATGCTGTTTATAACTCCTTGAATAGTCACGTTTCCATCATCTAGATTTAGCTTACTTATATTCAACGAAGCTCCCTTTATGCTTAGTCCTCCTTTAGATGTTGCAAGTATAATTGTATTGTCATTAAAACTCTCAACATACTCAACACCAGAAATACCAAGTTTTTCTCTATCTTCAAGTATTAGATTATTACTTTTTGCTGTGGCTTTCTTTTCGGTCATTTTATCTCCCCCTTTACATATACTTATGTTAATAAATATGTTTTTTGTCCTTTGTTTATGATTGGAAAAATTATATTGCTTTTTATAATCCAGTTTTATAAAGCAAAAAACAAGGTTAAGATAGACGTGTAAAAAATCTAGTTTAACCTTGTTTGATTTTTCTCATATTATTTTAATTATTTAGGTCAACCTTCATATTCAACAATGACCTTTTTTACATATTTTACAGGCATATGCAACTGGTGTTTCCTACTACAAACTCTTATACATCTCTTCAGCATTTTCTTTAGTTACGTGTTCTAGGAGTTTAAGAACTTCTATTTTCATAGTATTAGTTCCAAAGTTAATTTCTATTTTATCTCCAACGCTTAGTTCAGTTCCTGGCTTTGCTTCTTTACCGTTTACAAAAACTCTTCCTTGTTCGCATGCTTCTTTGGCTATGGTTCTTCTCTTTATAATTCTTGCATTTTTTAGATATTTATCTATTCTCATAAATTCACCTCATTTTTTTGATAAGGCGGATTGCCAATGGCAGCTCCTGCGGTTAGGTCATAAAAAAATCAGGTCACTGACCTGATTCTCTTATTTGTTAACTGCTTCTTTTAAAGTTTTGCCAGCTTTGAAAACTGGAGCTGAAGATGCTGGTATTTTTATAACTTCTTCAGGATTTCTTGGGTTTCTACCTTCTCTAGCTTTTCTTTCTCTAACTTCGAAAGTACCAAAACCAACTAATTGCACCTTTTCTCCACCTGCTAATGCTTCCTCAACACTTTTCATAAATGCATTTAAAGCACTTTCAGCATCCTTTTTAGTTAAATTACTTTTTTCAGCCATGCTAGCTACTAATTCAGCTTTATTCACAATATAACCTCCCTTATTATTATTAATTTGGTTACGTATAGCATATTCTATGTTTTTTAGCAAAATCCTTCTTTTCAGTACTATTTTTTATCATTTTTTTTATTTTTATGTATTTTTGCTTTATTCCACATAAAATCCATCTCTTTTAGGGTCATATCCTTTAAATCCAGACCCATTTTCTTGCTTTCTGTTTCAATAAACTCAAATCTTTCGACAAACTTTTCTATGGTTCTGTTAATAGCATTTTCAGGATTTATGTCTTCAAATCTACAAACATTTACTATTGCAAATATTAAATCCCCTATTTCACTTTCCAAACTATCTTTATCATTATTTTTTATCTCTGCCATGACTTCATCTAGTTCTTCATATAGCTTTTCTATGGCTCCACTAGCATCATCCCAGTCAAATCCCACACCTGCGGCTCTCTGCTGGACCTTATAGCTTCTCATAAGTGAAGGAAGGCTTTTAGGTATATCTTTAAGTCTATCAGTATAGCTTAGAATACTTTTTTCTTCAGCCTTCATATCATTCCAGCTTTTTAAGGCCTCAGATACATTATTGGCTGTTTTATCTAAAAACACATG
Source organism: uncultured Clostridia bacterium (assembly GCA_964470635.1). Lineage (GTDB taxonomy): Bacteria > Bacillota > Clostridia > Tissierellales > Proteiniboraceae > Proteiniborus. The sequence goes on from CAYYDM010000012.1 coordinate 16,453, forward strand.
GGGATGTCTATGAATAAGCTTGTTACAAATATTTGATGTAACATCCCAAAAGTTAAAATATCCTTCTTCCTTACCTATTTGACTGTGAAATACCACTTGAAGCAGTAAGTCTCCTAGTTCATCTGCTAAAGCGTCCATATCATCATTATTAATTGTATCAACTACTTCATAAGCTTCTTCAATTACATATTCCCTTAAAGAGATATGGGTTTGCTCTGCATCCCAAGGGCATCCTTCCTTTCCCCTTAGCCTTTCCATGATTCTCAACAAATCATTGATATCATATCTGGTTTTATTCTTTATTCTAGGTACATATACACTTGTTAAAAAACTTATGTCTTCTACTCTATCTAGCTCATATAGAGGGATTGTAAGTATCTTTTCTTCGTGCTTAATGCCTGCAGAATTAATGACATATACTTCATGCTCATCTCCATAGATTTCCATGAGTGAGAGCTTCAGCTCAGAAGCCCTCATTTTATCATACACTTGAGTTATTATACAGTCAATATTAATATCGACATTTGTTTCATGAATATTTAATCCATCTATTACTTTAAGACCATTAATAGGGTCATGGCCTACAGCTAATATTATTGGTTCAATGAAGCTTAACCCAGGTATTATTTCCAACTCTATAGATTGCTTTTTTTCAAGCTCAATTAGCATTGCAACTGTCTTTTCAGCTACTAATGGATGACCAGGCACGCAGTAGGTAATAGCTTTATATTCTTGGGACTTTTTTACTAAATCTTCGACTATAAAATAATATATATTTTCTAATCTTTGCTGATCTTAATAAAAATAATCATATGAAATATATACTATTTTTTTTTCGTCTAAATACTTTACTGTAGGATGTTTTTCTGTTCTCAAAAAAACTTTGTTTCCACTACTAATTTTTTCTATAGCACCTAATGTGAGGGATGAAATATCTCCTGGTCCTAACCCTACTACTACAATCTTACTCATAGTTTACCTCCATATTTACTCTTATCATTGACAAATACTGTTTCCTTTATACATGTGTAGTTTTAGCTTTTCAAAAGTCCTTTAGATTTTAATTTTCTTGCAAGCTTTTCTCCTTTAGGTAAAAGCTCAAAATCCTCTGTAGTTAGAGCACCGCTTAGAAGTAATGCAATAACATAGGCAATTCCACCTATTCCTATAGAAACTACAGTTGATATCTTGCTCCCTAATAATCCGGAAGTGTATCTAAAAGTAACCCATACAGTAATAGTCATTATAAGTGCTGATATTATAGGTTTTAAAGCTACATCCATAAATTTAAATTGAACTTTTGTATATTTTTTAACTTCAATAAAATTAAGTATGGCAGCAACTAAGTAAGCCATTATTGTACTTATAGCAGCACCCTTTACATTGATTGAAGGTATTCCTGTAAGTATATAGGTAAATATAGTCTTTACTATGGCTCCTATGGCTAAGTTTTTAACAGGTACCATTATCTTTCCTATTCCTTGGAGTATAGCCGTAAGAGATTGAATCAATGTTAAAAATATAAGACTTAGTGCTAGAATTTGAAGTATAGCTCCTGTACTTTGCTTTGCTGCTAAATCATAATTATAGTATAAAAGATCAATAATAGGTGTAGATAATATAAATAAGCCTAATGCAGATGGTAAACCAATAAGGAGGGTTATCCTAACTCCAGATTTAGTTATATTTCTAATATCTTGAAAATCCTTTCTGGCAAATGCACCAGACACAGCAGGCACTAAGCTCATTGCTATAGCCATAGACAATACTTGAGGAAGATTAATTAAAGTCTGAGCATTACCTGTAAGCTGTCCATATAGCTCTGTAGCCTGTTTTTGTGTGAATCCTATTTCTTGAAGTCTCCTCATTATAAGGAATGTATCTATTGTACTAATTATTGGCAATATGGAAGCTCCGATAGTAATAGGTATAGCTATAACTAAAATATCCATTACTATCTTACCTATGCTTTCTGGTTTAGTAGGGTCGCTATTGCTAATCTCTTCTGTAATGCTTCCCTTTTCTTTTAAATATATAATTACTATAATTATCGTACCAGCTAAAGCTCCTGCAGAGGCTCCAAATGAAGCTCCTCCTGCTGCTTCTGGAAGACCGATGCTTATGAATTGATGTGCTAAAAACAATCCTACAAAAACACGAAACAATTGCTCAACAAGTTGAGATATAGCCGTAGGTGTCATGGTCTGTCTACCTTGGAAATATCCCCTAAAAGCAGACATAATCGGCACAAAAAATAGTGCAGGTGTCATAGCAATAAGAGAATAATACGCTTTGCTATTTCCAACTAAATCTACAATATACCCTGCTGTAAAAAATACAAATAATGAAGTTACTATGCCAGCTGTTAAAAAGCCCATAAATGATACTCTAAATACTCTATGAGCTCCTCTATAGTCATTTAGTGCTCTTTTTTCTGAAACTATTTTAGCAATGGCAGTGGGAAAACCTGAAGTTGATATTGCCACAAGTAATACATAAAGTGGATATGCTGTTTGATAATATCCCATTCCCTCTGACCCTATCATATTTGAAAGTGGAATTCTATAAAAGGCACCTAGTATTTTAACTATTATACCTGCTATTGCTAATATCGCGGCCCCCTTTAAAAAATTATCTTTAGCCATAAAATATGCCTCCAATCTTGATTTAACTTATAAATCTGTACTTTGCCAAGTTTTTAATAGAATACCCTCCCAGTATTTTATTAAAAACTCTATAACTCTAAAATGCGGAGTTATGAGTAGCAAATATTATTATATCAGAACTAGGCTAGATAATGAATAAAAAATTTAAGCCTACCACTTATGGTAGGCTATGTAATACATTATTGTTCCATTTGTTTTGACAAAAACGCTGCAGCAGTTTCTGCAAGTTTAATTTCAATTTCTCCCATTTTAACATTTGGTTCCTTTGTCATTAAGACTACAGCACCAATTGGATCTCCTTGTGTTACAATAGGTGCAATAATTTGATTATGATATTTTTCAGGATTTAGTTCATCAGATGCTAACCTTATTGGTTTACTTGTTCCAGTAGCTATATAAGTCTCTCTGCTTTCCATTATTTTTTCTAGTTCTGGACTTACTCGCTTATCCAAGTATTCTTTTTTAGAACCTCCTGATATGGCTACAATACTGTCTCTATCGCAGATAACTGAAGTGTGGCTAATACTTTCATACAAAGATTCTGCATATTCTGTAGCGAATTCATTCAGTTCCCCAATAGGAGAATATTTTTTTAATATTACTTCTCCTTCTCTGTCAGTAAATATTTCTAAAGGATCGCCTTCCCTTATCCTGAGTGTTCTTCTAATTTCCTTTGGTATTACTACTCTGCCTAAGTCATCTATTCTTCTTACGATTCCTGTAGCTTTCACTTATTTCCCTCCTCAATAATAAAATGTAAATATATAACTTTCTGTTTACTTATTATTTTACTATTGAGATTATTTTATGCATACGAGGGAATTTTATAGCAGAAATAGAAAAAAGACTGCCTAGGCAGTCTTTTATTTCTTATCTTTATTTTCAGTATTGCCTTGTGTCTTATCTTCTGTATTATTCTGCGTTTTGTCTTGTTCTTTATCTTTTTTAGGTTCAGTATTCATAAGGATTTCTATCTTTGCATTGTCTTTTAGCTCTTTAATTTTTTGGTCAAATTTAGCAGATTCTTTGTTTTGTAAGTCTTTCAATATATTATCCTTAACTTGTTCAAATGTATCTTTTCTATCAGTAAGCTTGATAATATGATATCCAAAATCTGTTTTTACTACATCGCTAATTTCGCCTGGCTTTAGTGCAAAAGCAGCCTTTTCAAACTCAGGCACCATTTTTCCTTTTGTAAAATAGCCTAAATCACCTTTTCTTGCTTCTGCTCCAGGCTCTGTTGATAATTTTGTAAGGTCCTCAAAAGATTCTCCATTCTTTATTCTCTTTAGTATATCTTTGGCTTCATCTTCTGTCTTAACTAAAATATGACTAGCTCTAATAGAAGTATATAGGTCTTTATTTTCTTCGTATTGTTTTTTTACATCTTCGTCAGAAATAATTGAAGCAAAGAAATTATCTTTATATTTATCCATAATCATTTCTGTTCTCATTCTTTGTTTCAAAAAGTCTTCTTTCATATTATTCTTTTCTAAAAACTCTTTAAGCTTTTCTTCCCCGCCTACTGAAGCAGTAAATTGACTTATAGATTCGTTTACCTCTTCATTTTTTACTGTAATCTTTTCTTTTTCTGCATTTTGTAATATTACTTCTTCAGTTATTAGATTATTTAATACTACCTGTTTTAATTCTTCCTCAAAGGTCTTACCATTTCCTATATTCTTTGACATAATATCTGAGCCTAACTGATTTTCGTACATTTTTTTATTTATATCGAAATTTATGTCATAATAAGATTTTGATATACCCTTTCCGTTAACTATTGCAACTGAATCCTGCTTTGATACCCCACAACCATTTAATATCATCAACAGTGTAAATACCATTGCTGTAACAAGGATAAATTTTCTATTTATTCTAAATTGCAATTTTGACCCTCCTCATTTTAAGCCTACATACAAATACTATTATATATTATTTATGTCTACATGAAAACCACTAATTTTTTCAATTACTTTTTCTAGTTCTTGTAATATGCTTTCCTGAGACTTGTTCATAAGCTTATATTTGAAATTTGGAGTTTTGGATAAGTCAAAAGTCATTCTCCTACCATAAGCTAATACCATTGCATTTATTAAGTCTGGAGTAATGCATTCTGGAGATTTAAACTCTAGTTTAATTGTCTCATCATTCTGAGACACGGAAACAATCTTTGCCTTAATACAAAGTGACTTGATATATGATATCTTCAATAAATTTGTCACTTCATTTGGTATCTCACCAAATCTATCCATTATTTCTTCTAAAACATCAGAATAATCTTGTTTATCCATAATAGATGATATTCTCTTGTATATCTCTACTTTTTGTTCTTCATTTTCAATATATTTCTTAGGTATATATCCATCTACATTAAGCTCTATAGTAGTATCTACCTCTTCTTCTCTTTGTTCGCCTTTTAGTTTCTTGATAGTTTCATCAAGGAATTTAACATATAAATCATACCCTATTGCTGACATTTGTCCATGTTGTTCTGCTCCCAATAGATTTCCAGCTCCTCTAATCTCCAAATCCCTCATAGCTATCTTAAACCCAGAACCAAACTCAGTAAATTCTTTTATTGCCTTTAGTCTTTTCTCTGCAACCTCGGTCAATACTTTGTTTTTCTCATAAGTAAAATAAGCAGAGGCAATTCTATTTGAACGCCCTACCCTACCTCTTAATTGATATAATTGTGAAAGGCCCATCTTATCAGCATCATGTATTATAATTGTGTTTACATTGGGTATATCAAGGCCTGTTTCAATAATGGTTGTACATACTAGAACGTCTGTCTCTCGATTAAGGAAATCCATCATAACTCTCTCTAGTTCTCTTTCACCCATCTGCCCATGACCAATAGATACTCTAGCATCAGGGACTAATTTCTTCACTCTTGTTGCAAATTGCTGTATATTTTGGACTCTATTATAAAGATAATAGACCTGTCCTTCTCTGCTAAGCTCTCTAACAATGGCATCTCTAACTAGTTGTTCATTATGTTCCACCACATATGTTTGTACAGGATATCTTTCCTCTGGTGGTTCTTCAATAACACTCATATCCCTAATGCCTATTAGTGACATATGGAGCGTTCTAGGAATAGGAGTAGCTGTTAAAGTGAGGACATCTATTGTCTCTTTAATGATCTTAATTGCTTCTTTATGTTTTACTCCAAACCTTTGCTCTTCATCGATAATTAATAGCCCTAAATCCTTAAATTTTACGTCCTTTGATAAAAGTCTGTGGGTTCCCACTACAATATCAAGATTCCCGCTTTTTAAATCATTTATAATTTTCTTTTGCTGGGTTGTAGTCCTAAACCTACTTAACATCTCAACTTTTACTGGAAATTGATTAAATCTCTCAACTATTGTGTTGTAATGCTGCTGTGCTAATATGGTTGTAGGAACTAACAGAGCCACTTGCTTACCATCCATTATTGCTTTAAATGCAGCCCTCAGTGCTACCTCTGTCTTTCCATAACCTACGTCTCCACATAGGAGTCTATCCATCGGTCTATCTTTTTCCATATCTATCTTAATTTCTTCTATACATCTAAGTTGGTCATCTGTTTCTTCATATGAGAAAGCATCTTCAAACTGTTTTTGCCATGGAGTGTCTGAAGAAAATTTATATCCCTTAACAGTCTGTCTTGCAGCATAAAGCTTTACTAAGTCTGATGCCATGTCTTCTATGGCTTTTTTAACCTTTGTCTTGGTTTTTGCCCATTCACTACTGCCAAGCTTGTTTACCTTAGGTTGAACTGTATCTGAGCCAATATATTTTTGGATTAAATTCATTTGATCTATTGGTACATAAAGCTTATCTTCACCAGAATACTTAACAGCTAAATAGTCCTTACGTACTCCCTGTACTGTTAATTGTTCTACGCCAATGTATTTTCCTATACCATGGCTTTCATGTACTACATAGTCCCCTATATTCAAATCTGTAAAAGATGCAATCTTAGCAGTATCCTTCCTTGTTTTTGTAGGTCTTGTTTTCTTGTAAGTTCCAAATACTTCTTTGTCGCTTATAATAGCAAACTTTAGATTAGAATACTCAAAACCTCTGCTTATACTTCCAGAGGTAATAAATACTTGACCTGACTTTATTTCTCTAGATGAATCATCTACATAACTGCACTCTATATCGCTTTCCAAAAGACTTTGTGCTAATCTAACTCCCCTTTCCTTAGTACCAGAAAGTATAATAGTTTTATAGCCTCTATATTTAAAATGCTTAAGCTCATCTGCCAAAATCTCAATTTTATTGTGGAAGGATTGCATACTCTTAATAGTGAAATTTATAATAGCCTTAGGTTTAAATTTTGGGTTATTCTTTAAAAGATTTGTAGTAGTAACACATGTCATATCAAGAATATTGTCTATAATAGCATCATAAGTATGAAATATCTCCTGATGTCTTGATAGTACTTCTCCTCTTTCAAATAAGTCAGTATATTTATTTATAAAATCCTGTCTAGCACCTTTAGCACTTTCTTCAATTCTCTGAGGTTCATCTACTATGACCAAAGAATCACTTTTAAAATAATCAACAATAGTAGAAAACTCCTGCTTTAAATAAGGAACTAACAAGTCAAGATTTCCTATACTCAGTCCATTAGATAATCTATCAATATAGTATCTAAATTTTTCAGTTAAATTATCTATTATTCCAGTTTCACCTTTTTTCTGGAGTTTTTTAATACATGTATTCAAATCGTTTTCAATGCCATTAATAATGTTTTCAATCTCTCCATCTAAAAGCAGTATCTCTTTAATTGGAGGAATATGAATATAAGATAAATTTTCAATTGATCTTTGAGTTTTTAAATCAAAGACCCTTATGGAATCTATTTCATCATCAAATAGCTCAATTCTAAAAGGATTATGCGAATTAGCTGGAAAAAGGTCAATAATGCCTCCTCTTATGCTAAACTGACCTACTCCTTCTACCATATCCACTCTTTCATAACCCTGAATGACAAAAGTTGTAGATATTTGATTTAAGTCAATAATCTGACCTAGTTTAATATCAATTGTATACTCTTTTGTCAGAGCCTTTGTCATTATCTTGTTCATTATAGAATGAATTGAAGATACTACTACAATATTTTCACCCTGGGCAAGTCTATCCATGACTCTTACTCTATGATTTGATACTTCATGACTATAGGCATCAATATCATAAAAGACTACTTCCTTAGCAGGAAATAGTTCGCTATTTTCTCTACTAAAAAAGTTTAAATCCTCTAGTATTTTTTTTGCTCTTAATTCGTCATAGGTCATTATGAGAACCTGTCTATCTAAATGCTGATTTAGCCCATAGGATATATGGGCTATATTTTCTTCTGACAAGCCATGCAAGGCAATTGGCGACGATTTTTTATTTATTTCACTTATTAATTGGTCATATGAAGACAGATTTTTCAAACTGTCTATAAGCATATTAACCTTCATAAAACCAGCTCCTTAGCTAAACACCTTTAGCCCAGGTTTTAAATACCTGGGCTCTCAATATTCGTATTAAATTCGTTCATTGCAGAACTTATGCCACTAGTTATAATCTTTTCAACTGCCGCAGCAGCTTGTTCTATAGTACTATCTATAGTAATTCTATCATCTTTAGAAAATCCACTTAGGACAAAATCTGCTAAGTCTTGGTGGTTGTTGGGTTTGCCAACACCTATCTTCACTCTCGGGAAGTTATCACTTTTAAGTAAGTATATGATAGACTTCATTCCATTATGAGTGCCTGCACTTCCCTTTGTCCTAATTCGTAATGAACCAAATTTTATATCCACATCATCTACTATTACAATGATATTTTCTAATGGTATCTTAAAGAAATTGTGTATATCTAATACACTTTCCCCACTTCTATTCATATAAGTCTGTGGCTTAACTAGCAGCACTTTTTCACCGCCAATTTGCATCTCTCCATATAAAGCCTTAAACTTAATTTTATTCACATTTACATTATTTTTCTGGGCTATACAATCTATTGTATCAAACCCCACATTATGCCTCGTCCCTCTATATTGGGTACCAGGGTTGCCCAGTCCTATTACTGCATACAAACAACCAACTCCTTTATGAGCTTAATCAAATATTCTGCTCACTGATTCATTCTTGTATATTCTTCTTATTGCCTCTGCCATAATAGGTGCAACTGACACTACCTCTATTTTATCAATTTTCTTTTCTTCTGTTAATGGAATTGTATCTGTAACCACAAGTTTCTCTATAACAGAATTTTGTATTCTTTCAATAGCAGGACCTGATAATACTGCATGTGTACAACAAGCAAAAACTCTCTTAGCTCCAAAATCTTTTAAAACACTTGCTGCCTTTGTCATTGAACCTGCTGTGTCAATAATATCATCAACAATAATTGCATCTTTTCCTTCAATATCCCCTATTACATTCATAACTTCTGATACATTTGCCTTTGGTCTTCTTTTCTCAATGATAGCAATAGGCAAGTCTAAAATGCTAGCAAAATTTCTCGCTCTTTGAACTCCACCAACATCAGGTGATACTATTACTGTTTCACCAACCAGATTATTTTTACAATATTGTGCTAATATAGGTCCTCCAAGTAAATGATCAACAGGTATATCAAAATAGCCTTGTATCTGTGCAGCATGTAAGTCCATAGTAATTATTCTATCTGGTCCAGATACTTCAAGAATATCTGCAACAAGTTTTGCTGTTATTGGATCTCTTGCCTTTGCCTTCCTGTCTTGTCTTGCATATCCATAGTAAGGAACCACAACATTTATTCTTCCTGCAGAAGCTCTCTTTAATGCATCAACCATAATCAAAAGCTCCATAAGATTTTCATTTACAGGTGGACATGTAGGTTGAATCACAAACACATCAAAACCTCTTACGGTTTCGTTCATATTTACTGCAATTTCTCCATCACTAAATCTGCCAACCTCACTATTTCCCAGGGTTTCTCCAAGTTCAGCACAAATTTTTTCTGCTAATTCTCTATTTGCGTTACCGGAAAAAATTTTCAAGTCTCTTCCACTAATGTTCATTTTCATTCCTCCTATTTATTTTTTTAAGCCTTTCTTTTGAGCCCAGCCCTCTTTGTTTACTTGTCTTGCCCTTGCTATTGAAAGACTTTCCTTTGGTACACATTCAGTAATGGTAGAACCAGCAGCCACATATGCTCCTTCTTCTACTTCTACAGGTGCTACAAGATTCACATTGCAACCTATAAATGCATTATCTTGCACTACTGTCTTATGTTTTTTCTTTCCATCATAGTTTACAAATACTGCTCCACATCCTATATTGACACCTTTTCCTACATATGCATCTCCTATATATGAAAGGTGAGAAGCCTTGGAGTTATCGTCAATCTTTGAATTCTTAACTTCTACAAAGTCTCCTATCTTTACATTTTTCCCAATTTCACTATTTGGTCTAAGATATGCATAAGGACCAATGTGAGCATTATCATCTACTTTACTTTCTAAAACAGTTGATATCTGAACCTCAACACTGTTTCCTATGTTACTATCTACAATTCTACTGTTTTGCCCTATAATACAATCTTCCCCTATACTTGTCTTTCCTTCAATAATAGCACCAGGATAAATAATTGTATCTCTTCCTATAGTTACATCAGCATCTATATAGGTACTTTCAGGATCTATCATAGTAACTCCATTGATCATATGTCTACTATTAATTCTTTTTCTCATTATCTTTTCTGCTTCAGCAAGTTGTTGTCTTGAATTAATTCCTTGAATTTCTTCACTATCAAGAATTTTATATCCTCCAACTTTTAGACCTAAATCATTAATTATTTTAATTGCATCAGTGATATAGTATTCATTCTGAGCATTATTATTGTCTAACCTGTCTAAAGCCAATTTTAAACTTTTACCATTAAAGCAGTAAATACCTGAATTAATCTCTTTAATACTTCTTTCTTGTTCACTTGCGTCCTTATGTTCAACTATAGCAGTTACATTCCCACTATGGTCTCTTATTATTCTTCCATAGCCAGTTGGGTCATCAAAATCTGCACTTAAAACAGTTGCTTCATAATTCCCTTTCTTATGAAAGTCTATAATGTTCATTATTGTATCACTAGTAATCAAGGGAGTATCTCCATATAAAATTATAACATGACTATTGTCTTCTATATAGTCCTTTGCCTGAATAACAGCAAATCCTGTTCCATATGGTACTTCTTCTCCTATAGGTTGATCTACAAATAATACATCTTCTTTGATATTATCCCTTACTATATTACCGCCTTTGCCTATTACTACTATGTTTTTATCTATGCCAGATGCTTTAGCAGTATTTATTACATGGCTTAATAACGGTTTCCCGCATATCCTATGCATTACTTTAGGAAGCTTTGATTTCATTCTTGTGCCTTCTCCTGCAGCAAGTATAATAGAAAAAATCATTTTTCACACTCCTCGTATCTCATATATATCGCTTATATTGTATAAATAATGCTTAACAATTTTATGTATATTCATTCACATATTTAACCTAATTTGTGTAATTAGTCACCAATATTAATATACTCTTTTACATATAAAAATACAAGATGATATATTAATTTTGTATACAGTATTATAGATTAAATTACAAAAAAGTAAAAAGGGTCTAGCGACCCTTTAGATTACTCATTTGTTGCTTTTTCATATTCAGCGAAAACCGCCTCTTGAATTGCATTTCTTGTTTCTGAATTAATTGGATGAGCTATATCTCTAAACTCTCCATCCGCCATCTTTCTACTAGGCATAGCGATAAACAGTCCATTCTGTCCTTCAATAATTTTAATATCATGTACAACAAATTCATCATCGAATGTAACTGAAACTATAGCCTTCATCTTTCCCTCGTTGTTGACTTTTCTGACTCTTACGTCTGTTACCTTCATGAATTCACCACCTTCCCACGGGGTCTCTGAAACCTTATTTTGTAATTAGTTCTAATATTCTATATTATTTTGGTAATTCCTTCTTTTTAAACAAAAAATATTGATATTTTGAATCTTTATACCTGTATTCTATTATTTGGTTTATTTTTTTGATTTTTTACTCTTTATTATTATGCTATATTTAATATTAGTAAAATAGGTTAGTTTCTTATTCAGTTATGATTTTCCAAGATATATTCCTACTTCCACATTATGCCTATTAAACATGAATATTATACCACTTTACTAACAGCTTTATTCACATATTTATCAAATATTTAATATTATAAATTATTTCCTTTTTTAAAAGCCTTTGTTATGGTATAATCTTCACTGTATCAAGTGGAATAAACGTAGAATATGATAATAATAGTATAATTGTTGGCAATAATATGAATAATCATGTTATTCCTTGTCAGGAGGTAATATAATGTTTTCGTTTAATATACATAGCCATAACTTCTCTCATGTCCATTTTATTGGTATTGGTGGAATAAGCATGAGTGGATTGGCTGAGATTCTTTTAGAAAATGGATATAAGGTTTCGGGATCAGATATGAAATCTTCTACTATTTTAAAAAAATTAGAAAGTAAAGGTGCTGTAGTAAATATTGGCCATAATAAAGACAATATAGGCGATGCAGATTTAATAGTTTATACTGATGCAATAAGTAAGGATAATCCTGAACTACAAGAGGCTTTTGATAAAAAAATAGTTACTGTAGATAGAGGAACTTTTTTAGGTCAGTTAATGAAGCTGTATAAAAACTCTATTGCTGTATCTGGCACTCATGGTAAAACTACAACTACAGGAATGATGTCTGTTATATTTAACGATTCGCCCTTAGATCCTACTATTCTTTTGGGTGGAGAATTAGATCAAATAGGCGGTAATGTTAAAATAGGAAATGGTGAAGTACTCCTTACAGAAGCATGTGAATATAAGGGTAATATTTTAAAGTTTTTTGCCACAATAGGAGTTATATTAAACATAGATGAAGACCATCTTGACTATTATGAAAATTTAGACCATATAATTAACACTTTTTCTGACTTTGTAAAAATGATCCCAGAAGAAGGATATATTATTGTAAATAATGATGATATAAATGTTAAAGAAGCTATAAAAGATTCTAAGTGTAATGTAATTACTTTTGGAATTAACAATGATGCTAATTATAAAGCTACTAATATTACTTTTAACGAAAGAGGACTTCCTTCTTTTAAGCTAATAATAGACAATGAAGAGTCTTATGATATTTCTTTAAGCACAATGGGAATTCACAATGTATATAATGGATTAGCTGCAATAGCTACAGCGCATATTTGTGGAGTTCCAATGGATTCAATCATTAGTTCTATAGCTAAATATACTGGAACCCATAGAAGACTTGAATATAAGGGAAAACTGGAAGAAGCTATAATTATAGACGATTATGCTCATCATCCAACTGAAGTGAAAGCTAGCTTATCTGCTTTAAGAAATTTAGCTTCAGGTAGAATATTGTGTGCATTCCAGCCTCATACTTACACAAGAACCAAAGCACTTTTGCATGAATTTGCAAACTCATTTTCAGATGCTGATAAAGTATTGATTGCAGATATATATGCAGCTAGAGAAAAGGATACAGGTATGATTCACTCAAAAGATTTAGCTAATGAATTAGTTAAGAACGGTGTTGACGCTAAATATCTAGGAACATTTGAAGAAATAAGCAACTATTTCCGAAAAAATGCCTCTGAAGATGACATAATAGTTACAATGGGAGCAGGAGATATATATATAGTTGGAGAAATGCTCTTAAATAACAAATAAAGTATTTTAAAATATTATAAGAATACTAAAAGCCTGCAATTTGCAGGCTTTCTACTTGTAAATAATTTGGTGATTCAGCCAACCTTGATTTAGTCCGTAGGACATTAATTAGGAGTGCCCCTAGGTTCGCTCAAAATGACAGACCTTTCGCTATTCTAATTTTCTCCAGTAGCATCCTCTTTTACATCGTAAAGTTTCATCATCATTTCTTTTACTTTTACAGAATCATGTATAAAATAAGATAATTTTTGTTTGCCATATTTTCTGTCCTCTGCTACTCCTGGTAATGTAGTCATAGATATATCATCCACATCTATTCCTATTATGCCAGCAGCATAGCCTAATGCTTCTGATAATTTAATATCGGTTTTTACATAATCAAAGCTTGTCTTAACTACGTTTATAAGTTTAAGACTTAAGGATTTCTTTATAGCAGATTTCATAAACTGCTGTTGGGCTCTTATCCTTCCCAAGTCTCCGTCAGGGTAGCCTACTGTCATATCATTATTGTGTCTAAATCTTAAAAATTTTACAGATTGTTCTCCATTTAATACTTGCTTTCCCTTTGGTATGTCTATACGTAAAGGTGGCTTATCTGTCGGATCATAATATTCCATACGAAAAGGTACATTAACTTCTACACCACCAATGGAATCCACAATCTTTTCCACACCTTTATAATCTATCATAATGTAATTATGAACAGGTACTTGTCCTAAAATTTCTTCTACTGCTTTTTTAGTTCCTTCTACTTTCTTTCTTCCATATACTGCATTTATCTTTCTTTGATCTCCATTCTCATAACCCTTTGTATAATAGTAAGTATCTCTAGGTATAGATATCATATCTATCTTTTTTGCTTTTGGATCATAGCTTGCAAAAATTATCGTGTCAGACCTAGCCCCTTCCATACCCAGAAGTAAAAAGTTTACTCTTTTGCTTGAAGCTATGGCCTTTTGAAGAGGATCTTTAGGTTCCTCATTCTTTGGATTGTTACCTTCTTCTTCACCTTTATTATCTTCGTCTACAACACCTTGTTCTTCTTCTGGCGCCACATATATTTTAGAATAAGTATATACTCCTGCGCCTACAGCTAGTAAAAAACATATAAAAGCAATAGAAAAAATCTTTAAAAAATGTTTCAATATTCACACCTACCTTCAGCTTTATGAAGACATTAAATTTTGATTGATTTCGAAGCAGTTATTTTCTAAAATAATAATTAGCAATGCTTTACCAAAATTATAACATATTACAAAATATTAAAAAGTTAAAATTGTATTACAAATCAAAAAATAAAAAATATCCACAGGTTTTATTGTTTCCCCTGCGGATATCCACAAATTCATTCTTATTGTGTAAAACTATTTAGTGTAATCGTAAAATCCTTTTCCAGTCTTTCTTCCTAAAAGTCCTCCTCTTACCATTTTTCTTAAAAGAGGATGAGGTCTATACTTCGAATCTCCAAATTCATTGTACAGTACTTCCATAATAGCTAAACACACATCATTTCCTATTAAGTCAGCTAATGCTAAAGGTCCCATAGGATGGTTAGCACCTAGCTTCATCGCTTCGTCTATATCTTCTGCCTTTGCTACTCCATCTGCTACTATTCCAACGGCTTCATTTATCATAGGTATTAATATTCTATTCACTACAAATCCAGGAGCCTCTTCAACTTCTACAGGAGTCTTACCTAATTTCTTCGCTAATTCAACTACTTTAGTCTTAGTTTCATCTGATGTTACAATACCTTTTATTACTTCAACCAGCTTCATTACAGGCACGGGGTTGAAAAAATGCATTCCTATGATTTTATCTGGTCTATTAGTAGAGTTACCTATTTCAGTAATTGACAAGGATGAAGTATTTGTCGCAAGTATTGTTTCAGGCTTACATATTCCATCTAATTCCCTAAATATCTGTTTCTTGATTTCCATATTTTCAACAGCTGCTTCTACTACTAAGTCTGCATCCTTGGCTAATTCAATGTCTGTAGTAATTGTTATCTTTGATAAAATTTCATTTTTTTCATCTTCTGTAAGCTTTCCTTTTTGTACGCTTCTTTCAAGGTTTTTCTTTATATTGCTTAGTCCTCTCTCTATGTATGCTTCCTCAATATCTCTCATAACCACCTCAAAACCTGACCCCGCAAAAGTTTGAACTATTCCAGAGCCCATTGTACCTGCGCCTAGCACGAAAATTTTCACAATAACCACTCCTTCTTATTATTTCTGTCCTTATAGTAATTCACTTTTACATAACAGTATATTCTACTTAAGCTTGAATTCAGGGTTTCTCTTCTCTACGAATGCATTCATTCCCTCTTTTTGATCTTCTGTAGCAAAACAAAGTCCAAACAAGTCTCTTTCTATAGCCATTCCTGTTTCGATGTCTGTCTCTATTCCTCTATTTATTGCAGCTTTGGAATATCTTACAGCAATTTGGCCCTTTGATGCTATTTTCTTTGCCATTTCCATAGCTATATCTAGTAACTCTTCTTGTGGTACAACCTTATTAACTAATCCTATTTTCTCTGCTTCCTGAGCGTTTATTATATCAGCTGTAAATATTAATTCTTTAGCTTTTGCTATGCCTACAAGTCTAGATAATCTTTGTGTACCTGCAAATCCTGGGGTAATCCCAAGACCAACTTCAGGTTGTCCAAATTTTGCCTTCTCCCCTGCAATCCTAATATCGCAACTCATAGCTAACTCACAGCCTCCGCCTAATGCAAAGCCGTTTACTGCTGCTATAACAGGCTTTTCCATAAGCTCAAGTTTTCTAAATACTTCAATTCCAAGCTTAGCAAATGTTCTTGCCTCTTCTGCATTTTTATCTTTCATTTCTACAATGTCTGCTCCTGCAACAAATGCCTTGCCTTCTCCTGTGATAACTAGCACAAAAATATCCTGGTCATTTTCAACTATTTCAATTGCGGCTTTTAATTCTTTTAATACCTCAGTTGTCAAGGCATTTAGTGCATTAGGTCGGTTAATGCTTAATAAGCAAATGTTCCCTTCCTTCTTTAGTAGAAGATTGCTAAAGTTCATATTACCCCTCCATTCTTTCTAATATTAAATTTTTTAAAACCCTTCCTCTTATATTATATATCATTTGATTGTTATTTTTATAACAATATTAAAAAAATATACTTTTTTTAATATTATCTATTTTCTTTCTTTCAACAAATCTCTGATTTCAGTAAGTAAAATTTCCTCTTTAGTAGGCTCAGCAGGTTTTGGTTTTTCTTCTTCCTTTTTCTTAAATGAATTTATAGCTTTAATGAAAAGGAATATTGAAAAAGAAATAATTAAAAAGTCAATAACTGATTGAATAAATTGTCCGTAATTTAGAAAAAGTGCCTCTACTCCTTCTGTTGCATCTCTCAGTGGTAATTTTTTATCTGCAAAGTTTATTCCTCCTAATAGAAGTCCTAATAATGGCATAATCATATCGTTTACAAGGGAAGTAACAATTTTTCCAAAGGCACCTCCAATAATAACCCCTACTGCTAAATCAACTACATTTCCTTTCATTGCAAATTTTTTAAATTCTTTAAGCATATTTTTTTCCTCCACATTTTTTTATTTTTTTACTTTTAAATATATTCCCGCTTTGATAGCTCTTCAAACATATGGGGATTAAACGGTATCCTTTCTGATTTAAGACATAAAGTAAGTATTTTGCAACAACTAAATAATGTCTGTATGTATAATTGCTATTTATAGTTAATTATATCACATTTTTTTGGAAAAAAGAAAAGAGAGTTATTAGCTCTCTTTCTCACCATTAATCAATATTTTAACCTTATTTATTTTTACATTTTTCCCGGATTTTTTCACTGCTTCATTTACTGCCATAACTATTCCATTGCAGCAAGGAACCTCCATGTGAGCTACTGTAATTCCGTTAATATCATTATTTGAAATTATGTTACTTAATTTTTCAACATAATAGTTGATATCATCAAGCTTTGGGCAGCCTATGACTACTGATTTATTTTTGAGTAAATCTAGGTGATAATTTGGATATGCAAAAGGAACACAATCAGCAGTTACTAACAATTCGCTCCCATCAAAATATGAAGCTTTTTCTGGTACTAGCTTCAGTTGAACAGGCCATTGTGAAAGCTGTGGTTTTATCTTGATTTCAATATCACCTGTTGATACAGAAGCTGAAGTATGGCTTTTCTCATTTCTTTCAATAGTCATAGCTCTACTTCCAGGACATCCACCTCCATGATGGTGTTCTGATGGAGATTGATTTTTATTTAAATTCTCTAAATGTTTTGCTGCTACCTTTTCATCAAACTCATCTGCTTCCCTTTCAATTATTTCAATAGCTCCTACTGGGCAATGACCAATACATTTTCCTAAACCATCACATAAGTTTTCTGATATTAGCTTGGCTTTCCCATTAATTATCTTAATTGCACTCTCTGCACATCCTTTTGTGCAAAGACCACATCCAATGCACTTTTCTTCATCTATATTCATTATTTTTCTAATAGCCATTTTTGCACCCCTTCATCATGTTATATTTCTATTATAACTAAACACCTATAATAATACATGAAAAAGCGCACAAAAATCTGTGATGTTCGTCACAATTATAAAGGCCTACATTTCAAAAATTGGCTTATAATATATGAGTTCACATTCTACATCAGTTTCTTTTCCAGTAATGTAAGAAATGTTAGGAAAAAATTTTCTTAAATTATTTATGTCTGTTTTATTTTCTAAATAATTAATTGTTGCTTTTATCATATCTAGGCTTTCTTTTACTGCTAAATCATATATATCATAAAAGCTTTCAGAATATCTCTCGTTTTTATCACATGGATGATTCCAAGGATTGTGTTTGGTGTTCATGTAATCATACCTATTGTCAATTTTCCTTGGATAAATAAGAGTGTTATATTCCATATTATCCTTTACTATTCTATCTACAGCCCTCATCAAAGTCTTCTTTATACCTGACGGATCATATGAAAGCATAAGAACTGTTTTCATATCTCTATAAGAATCATTAATAAAATTTATTATCTCTTTAGGATTATATGTCTTACTTAATGTGCAAACATAATAGTCTATAATACTTTTAGGAATGGAGGTGCCTATATTGATTTCTTCGTATACGGGATATCTATGGCTTTCTAAACTTTTTCTTTCTTTCATTAATATAGTATCTATAATTAACTCAAGTCTTTTGTGATAGCCTCCGTATTTACGAGTTTCTGGTTTGCTTTTCTCTTGTTTTCCCGAATGGTAATATATATATGGATGAGCTTTTCTATCTAAACCAAAATGACATATAAGTCCGCTTATATAAGTAAATAGCAAATTGAAATCTGCCTGATTTGTCATTTTTTCTTTTAAATAATTTATACTTTCTATTAGAAAATCTCCTGTTTTTTCTCTATGCATCATTCTGCCAAACTTAAGTCCTCTTTTTGTTTTTGCAAAAGATATGAAGTCGTTATAAAAAAACATATCTGGTCCTTGGCAACCTAAATTAAATAGTTTCTCTTTTTCTAATATAATTGTTCTCCAGCTTTGTTCTAAGCCTTGTACTATATCATGACCACATAATATATGAGTAAATACGTCTGGCATATACATAAACCTCCTAGCAAATATGTTTTTATATTGTCTAGTATATTTTGAGCAAAAGTTTATGCTAATATTTAAAACAAAAAAAAGCAGGTTTTTCCTGCTAAATGTCAATTCCTTCAACTGCAATTTCTTTATTGGGTAAATCAGAAGCATAATCAGACATCTTTAATTTAATTTTTTCTCCTGTTTTAGCTTCTTTAAGCAAATATATTTTAATATTATCTAAATTATATAACTTATAATTTTCAAGAGCCTCCGGCTCTCTAGTCCTTACAAAAATTTCAGGTCTAGGACTTCAGCAGCTTCCAACTATTTCTGTATATATTGTAAGTGCATTTTTACCCAAAGTCCTAAGATACTGTTTAACTTTATCATCTATAATAACTTCCATACTGATTCCTCCTCAACATAATGTTCTCCTAATTTCAGCGCTTCATTAACTAATATACCCATTTAACTCATGGAATATCTTTAATTAGGGAAAAGATTCATTATTAAACAATTTCATTTTTGAATCAAAAAGGTTATTATATAATTATTACTAGAAACTATTAGGAGGAATAAAATTGAAGGATATTAAAGGTAAATTAGCTATTTTTCTAGTTTGCGCACTATTAGGTATTATCCTTTCTATACAATTTAATACTACTCAAAATGTTACAGATGGTGCTAACCCTATTATTAAGTCTAAAGCATTATTAGCAGAGCTGAATAAGTTAGAGAGCCAAAAGGAGCAAGCTAAAAAAGAGCTATCGGGAATTGAAAGTAAAATTAAACAACTTGAGGAAAACGAAGGTGAGAAGAACCATTACCTAAAAACCCTCTATCAAGAGTTAGAAAAATATAATATGTTTTTAGGGTACAAAGACATAAAAGGTCCTGGTATCCAAATAGAGATTGATGAACCAGAAATGGAAGTTATTTATGATGATGGAACTAGTATTGTGGCAGATAATTACGATTATCTTTTGCAAATAGTTAGTTCTTTAAATGCTGCAAATGCTGAAGCTATCTCAATAAATGATATAAGATATACATCTTATTCCACCCTTGATGAAATAAATAATGCAATAGTATTTGATAATCATATCATCAATAACCCTGTCATAATAAAGGCTATAGGAGATCCTAAGGAATTAGAATCAAATGTTACTTTTAAGGGTGGAGTTTTAGATTACTTAAAAAAAGAATTTAAACTTAAAATAAATATTTCTAAAAAAGATGAAATAGTAATACCAAGCTTGAATAAAAAAATAGAGGTAAGATATATAAAGCCTGTTGATGATTTAAACAATTAAATTTACATTTTAAATAAGATAAGGGCTGGAAAAAATCCAGCCCACTACATTCTATTTTCCAACGTTTTTCTCAATTCTTCATAACCTGGTTTTCCTAAAAGTGCAAACATATTTTTCTTATATGCTTCGACTCCAGGTTGATCAAAGGGATTTACTTCTAATAAATATCCACTTATTGCACATGCCTTTTGGAAAAAGTATAATAGTTTTCCATAATAGTATTCATTTATCTCTGGTACATTTATTATTAGATTAGGGACTCCCCCGTCTACATGGGCCAATACAGTTCCTTCAAATGCCATTTTGTTCACATAATTCATAGTTTCCCCTGCCAGATAGTTGAGTCCATCAAGATCTGATTCTTCACTTTTAATTAAAATTTCTTCTGCTATATTTCCAATATTAACAGTTGTTTCAAATAAGAACCTTTTTCCATCTTGTATGTATTGCCCTAAAGAGTGAAGGTCTGTTGAAAATTCTACTGAAGCAGGGAAAATTCCTTTTCCGTCTTTGCCTTCGCTTTCTCCGTAAAGCTGCTTCCACCATTCAGCAGTATAATGCATTGATGGTTCATAATTAGTTAATATCTCTACGCTTTTTCCATTTCTATAAAGTATATTTCTAATAGCAGCATACATATAGCAATGATTTTTGTCTAAATCATTGAGACTATATTCATCTCTTGCAGCTCTTGCACCTTCCATTAACAAATCAATATCTATACCTGCAGTTGCAATAGGCAACAATCCAACTGGTGTAAGTACTGAAAACCTACCTCCAATATCGTCAGGTATTGTAAAGGTTTCATAACCTTCATCCTCTGCAAGCTTTTTTAATGCTCCTTTTTCTTTGTCAGTAGTCACATATATTCTGTTTTTTGCTTCTTCTTTTCCATACCTTTTCTCTAAATAGTCCTTTAATATTCTAAATGCAATAGCAGGTTCAGTAGTAGTGCCTGACTTTGATATAACATTTATGCTTATATCTTTTCCTTCTACAATGTCTAATAAGTCTAATAAATACTTACTACTTATGTTATTTCCAGCAAAGTATATCTCTGGTGTTTTTCTTTTGCTATTAGAAAGTTGATTATAAAATGAGTGATTTAGCGCTTCTATTGCGGCCCTAGCTCCTAAATATGAGCCTCCTATACCAATCACTATTAGTACTTGAGAATTGTTTTTTATTTTAGCAGCTACCTTTTTTATCCTTTCAAACTCTTCCCTATCATATTCTATAGGATAATCTACCCAACCCAAAAATTCATTTCCAGCACCCGATTTGCTATGTAATGTATCATGTGCAGTAAATACTTGTTCTTTCATATTTTCAATTTCTGATTCTGATACCATTGAGTTTGAATGATCTAAAAATATATCTTTCATATGTTTTTAATCCCCCCTGGCTGTTTTAAATTAAGATATAAAAAGTATATCAAAAAAGCTGGTTGCCCAGCTTTTTAACTAATTAATTCAACAGTCACTAATGCAAAATCATCATCTACATCTTCGTATTTAAATTCATTAAGACTATTTTCTATGGCCTTTAAAAGATTATCTTTATTATTATTTGATATGTCTATCAATCTATCAAAACCAAACAATTCTCCTCTTTCATTTCTAGTTTCTATTACCCCATCAGTATAAAACAATATTTTGTCTCCATCTTGGAGCTTAACACATTTTTCTTCATACTCGATATTGTCAAAAAGGCAAGTAATAGGATACCCCTTAGCCTCTAAAAATTCTATTCCATTACCATTAATATGTAAAGGAATACAGTTGTGTCCTCCATTTACATATTTAAAGGTTTTGTCCCTTTTGTCTAAAATACCATAAAATATGGAAAAATACTTGTCTGTATCAAGGTTTAAGTCTAAAAATCTTTTGTGTAATTCACTAATTGCCTCGCTTGGACTTAAATAGTCGTATTTAATTGATTTCATAGTCTGCGTAATAAACATTGTCATAATTGATGCAGTGATACCATGTCCTACTACATCACTAATGTAAATTCCAATATGGTTTTCGCCAATTTTATTTATGTCAAAAATGTCCCCACTTAGCATTTCAGAAGGAAAATACAAATAATCTATTTTTAGCGGATCTAAAATTCCTTTTTTAGGTAGTATTTTCTTCTGAATAGTTCTAGCAAAAGATAAATCATTACTCATCTTTTCATTCTTTTTTATTATTTCTTTCTCAAGTTTTCTTTCTTTAGTTACATCTCTAAAAACTTCTACAGCAGCATAAATATTATCGTCTAGATCCTTAACTGGCGAACTTTTCACAGAAAATATCTTATCACCAATTACTTCTTCTTTTTCTACTATTTCTCCTGTGTTTACTGTAGTTTGGGTGATACATCTTTCACAGGCACAGCCTTTTCCAAGAACAGAATAGCACTTTTTCCCCACAATGTCCTTACCTAATGCTTCTTCCATGGATTTATTAGCATATATAATAACCCCATTATTATCAATAACACGTACCCAATCTACCATTCCATCTAAAATCTCATAAGAAAGCCTGTCGTTGCTTTTAATTTTATCCATGATAAACACTCTCTTAGGTTCCTGAATCAAATTCTTTCCCCCCCTTACTTATAATGAAGTAACTAATATTTCTTAATAGACTAAAATCCATAATAGAATCATATCTTATACTATATTATATAATCTATGCTAAAATTCATATAATGCATTTATTGAAAAAACTTATTTATAGTATTATATCATAATATTGTTGTTTTTCTAGATGTACTAGAAGGAAATATGGGAAAAAAAGAAACTTTTTCTAGAATTTTCGATATTTTTTCAAAAATAAATATTTATTTGATATGTTACTCCTGGTTATATATAATTAAACTATATTAATAAAAGAGGTGAGTTATTTGGATAATTTTAATCAAACTACATACTCTACTCCAGATAGAAGCTTATTAGAAACATTAAACAAGTGGTCTGGCTTTGTAGGTATTATGACTATCATAACTGGTGCCCTTACATGTTTAGGTGCAATAGGTACCTTTGGAATTTCTTTAATTCCTGGAATCATTCAAATCATACTAGGGGTAAAGCTTAGAAATGCTAAAACATCTATTGGCAGGTATTTATCAGGTGATGCAGGAGAGATTAATGGAATTTTTGAAAATTTAGGAGCTTATATGAAGCTTCAAGGTATTTTAATAATTGTAGGGCTTGTGCTAGCAGTTATAGGCATAATTGTAGCTACCGTTATTGGAATAGGCATTATGACTCAATTTAGAGGTTACTATTAGTGAATAAAACAGGTCCATGGACCTGTTTTATTATTCTTTAAATTTTACTTCTTCAAATCCATCTTCTGTACATCTTGCCAATATATATATTAAGTCTGACAATCTATTTACATATTTAATTAAATAGGAATTAACTTCTATTTTTTTAGATAATGTAATTATTCTTCTTTCAGCCCTTCTACAAACAGTTCTTGCCACATGTAAAAAAGCTGATGTCTTACCTGCTCCTGGTATAATAAAGTGATCAGGTTTTTTTATTTTTTCTGTGTATTCATCTATTTTCTTTTCTAAGAAAATTATATCCTCTTCTTTTATTGTAATTGGTCTTTTAGATTCATCTTCTGTAGCTAGTTCAGCTCCCACATCAAATAGTTTTCTTTGAATTTGATGAATAAGCTTATATATGTCCTCATCTTTTACATAATTCTTCGAGAGTCCCAGTAAAGTATTTAGTTCATCTATTGTTCCATAGCTTTCCACTCTTAAATCATCTTTATCTACTCTTTTATTGTCAAATAAACTAGTTTGCCCTTTATCTCCAGTCTTTGTATATACACTCATGTTCTTTCCCTCCTTTGAATGTAATTAAAATATACCCAGTATAATTGCCTTTATGCTTTTTTCGTGACATATATCACACTTTTATTTGATACCAATCACAGTTCTATTATTTCTTCTATTTTATTATATATGTAGTGACCTTGGTTCAAAGTTATTTTTAAATATAAATATAGATGTTTAATTACTTAATTTAATAAAAGGAGGATTTTTAATGAATATGTTTTGTTATCAATGTCAAGAAACTTCTAAAGGCACAGGTTGTACGCTCAGAGGAGTATGCGGTAAAACAGCCGATGTAGCTACTCTTCAAGATTTATTGATCTATTCTTTAAAAGGCATTTCATTCTACAATAATAAAGCTAGGGAATTAGGACTAGATACTCAAAAAGCTGATCGTTTTATTATTGAAAGTCTTTTCATGACTATAACTAATGCAAACTTTGATAAAGCTCGTTTTATCGCTAAAATAAGAGAAGCATTGAAGCTTAGAGATGAGATTAAAGAGGCAGTAGTAAAAGCTGGAGGAAATATTTCAGACATTACACATGACTCAGCAATATGGTATTCTGATTCGGAAGAATTATTTGATGAAAAATCAAAATACGTTGGTGTTTTATCCACAGAAAATGAAGATGTTAGATCCTTAAGAGAATTATTAACTTATGGACTTAAAGGTATGGCTGCATATGCAGAACATGCTATTAACCTAGGCTATGAAGATAAGAACATATATGCATTTATAGGAAGAGCTTTAGTAGCTACTACAGATAATGGTCTATCAGCAGATGAACTAGTAGCACTTGTTATGGAATGTGGAAAATTTGGTGTAGATGTAATGGCATTATTGGATAAAGCTAACACAAGCACTTATGGACATCCCGAAATAACAAAAGTAGATATAGGTGTAAGAAGTAACCCAGCTATATTAGTAAGTGGACACGACTTAAAGGATTTTGAAGAAATACTAAAACAAACTGAAGGAACTGGAGTAGATGTATATACTCATGGTGAAATGCTACCTGCTCACTACTACCCAGCATTTAAAAAGTATTCTCACTTTGCAGGTAACTATGGAAATGCTTGGTGGA
>CAYYDM010000013.1:0-17852 GCA_964470635.1 uncultured Clostridia bacterium
TATAAAACAAAGTGAAGAAAATTCTAAGGGTAGTGTAATGGCATCAGATGCATTTTTCCCATTCTCTGATTGTGTAGAAGCGGCTTATAAAGCTGGAATAACTGCTATTATACAGCCTGGTGGCTCAATAAACGACAAGGAATCAATTGATGCTGCAAACAAGTATGGAATAGCAATGATTTTCACTGGAACTAGACATTTTAAACATTAAAGAAATTATATAGGATAATGTCCGACATATTTCCCGGGTAATGACACATATCTACAAAAAAACTATTAATGAGAGGTGAAAATATGAGAGTGCTTGTTATAGGCAGTGGTGCAAGGGAACATGCAATAGTTTGGAAGCTATTACAAAGTAAAAAAGTATCTAAAATATTTGCTGTACCTGGCAATGGAGGTATTAGTCAGATAGCAGAATGTGTAAATATACACTTAGATGATATAGATACTATCTTGGCATTTGCGCTAAAAGAAAGCATAGATTTAACTATCGTAGGTCCAGAAGGTCCATTAGTAGACGGAATAGTAGACAAGTTTAATGAAAAAGGGCTTAAAATCTTTGGACCATGTAAGAAGGGTGCTATGCTTGAGGGAAGTAAAAAATTCTCTAAAGAATTTATGCTGAAATACGGGATACCAACAGCTAAATATGCAGCATACCATAACCTTGACAAAGCCATAAAAGGCTTAGAGGAATTTACTTTTCCATTAGTAATTAAAGCAGATGGTCTAGCATCAGGCAAGGGAGTAATCATATGCAATGACAAAGAAGAAGCTCATGAAGCTCTCAGAGGCATGCTGGAGGATAAAAGATTTGGAGATGCAGGTAATGAAATTATTATTGAAGAATTTCTAGAAGGAATAGAGGCTTCTCTCATGTGCTTAGTATCTGGCAATAAAATAATACCTCTCGAAAGTGCAAGGGATCATAAAAGGCTCCTTGATAATGATGAAGGACCTAATACAGGCGGCATGGGCTGTATTTCTCCAAATGAAATATTAGGCGAAAAATTGATATCTGAAATAAAAGTGGAAATATTAGATAAAATAATGAATGGAATGCAGAATGAAAAACTGGACTTTAAGGGAGTACTTTTTATAGGCCTTATGATCACTCCAAATGGAGCAAAGGTATTAGAGTTTAATGTTAGATTTGGAGATCCAGAAACAGAAGTAGTACTGCCAAGGCTAGAGAATGATATTGCAGAGATTTTTCTAAAGACCATAGATGGAACTATATCACAGGAAGAATTAAAATGGAGTCAAAAATCATGCGTATGCACAGTACTAGCATCAGCAGGATATCCTGAAACTTATGAAAAGGGCAGAACTATATCGGGACTAGAAAAAGTTGATAAAGATGTGCTAGTATTTCACGCAGGAACTAAAAAAGAAAATGGCATAAAAACAAACGGTGGACGAGTTCTTGCTGTGACTACATTATCAGATAGCCTAGATGAAGGAAGAAAAAAAGTATATGAAAATATAAATAAAATACATTTTGATGGAATGCAATATAGAAAAGATATTGGAATAGAAAAAAAAGAAAGGGCTGGTGCTATGAAAATTTTTTATAAAGGAAAAACAAAAAACATCTATGTATTAGAAGATGGGAACTATTTGCTTAAGTTCAAGGACGATGTAACTGGAGAAAATGGAGTATTTGATCCAGGAGCCAATTCAGTAGGTTTATCAATTGAAGGCTCAGGAAGAGCAGGTCTTAAGATGACTAAATTTTTCTTTGAAATTTTAAAAGAAAAAGGGATTCCTACACATTATATAGATTCAAATTTAGAAGAAACAACTATGACTGTTAAACCTGCAAAGTTATTTGGAAGAGGACTTGAGGTAATTTGTCGTTATAAAGCAGTAGGAAGCTTCATTCGTAGATACGGTGCTTATGCAGAGGAGGGACAACCTTTAGATGCTTATGTAGAATTCACACTTAAAGACGACCATCGCCAAGACCCTCTTATAACTGAAGATGCTCTTACTATGTTGGGAATTCTATCATCAGATGAGTATAAGACATTAAAAGATTTAACTAAGAAAATTGCTGGTATAATAAAGGAAGAGTTAGCAAAAAAAGATATAGAGTTATATGATATTAAGTTTGAGTTTGGAAGAGTAGGAGAAGACAATCAAATTGTTTTAATAGATGAAATCTCCGGAGGTAACATGAGAGCCTACAAGGATGGAGAGTATATTGAACCATTGAAACTAGAGAAGTTAATATTAGAATAATAAATATGAATAGGGGAGCCATAGTGCTCCCTTTAATAATTTTTAGGACAGGTTTTATTCCTTTACTGCATCTGTACCTTGGTAGAATTTCATTGTATCAATAGCATCTACATCTCTTAACATACTCCATGGGAAAAAAGTTGCATTAGTTTGGTTTTCAATAATAGGAAACTTGTGTGAATTATATGTTTCAAGGAGGAATTCATATCCACTTATGCCTGTAGATTTATTTTTCTTACCTTTAATTTCCACATGTACACCTCCTAGCCAAGGTAATATTTTAGGATAAAAATAATCCTAAAATTATTATTTCTTTATTTTAGAATAATAATTTTATTATTTATATGCATTATTTACCTTGTTACTATATGTTATTGTAATATTAAACACTAATATTAGCTAAAATAATTATAGGATAAAAATAGTATTGCGAGATATAAAATTATAAAAGCCTGACCCCGAGGTGACGAGGTGATATAAATTGTTGACGAAAAAAAATATAATACTATTCATATTAATTATTGCAATATTTTCATCACCTACTTTTGCCTATGGCATAGGTGAAACAAATTTAACAGGCAAAGTAATTAGAATAGGTGGAGATAATAACTATCCTCCTTATGAGTTTGTGGATAAAGACGGGAACTATAGAGGCTTTAATGTAGATATAATGAGAGCTGTAGCAATTGAACTAGGTATTGATATAGAGCTAATACCAATGAAATGGGAGAAAGCAATTTATCTTTTACATCAAGGAGAAATAGACGCTATACAAGGCATGATAAAAACTCCTTTGCGGGAAGAAATGTTTGATTTCACTCAGGAGCTTGTGACCAGAATATATTTGTTATGAAGAACACAACACATATAACTGGGCTGGAGGATTTAGCAGGAGTAAAAGTTTCATTTCAATCAGGAGACGTAACAGATGAAATATTGGCTAAGGTACCAGATATAATCCCAATAGAAAAAGAAAATCAGATGGAAGCTTTAGATGCATTATTTTCAGGTGAAGTTGAAGCTTTTATGGGCAATAGACTAACAGGAATTTATTATATCCAAAAAAAGGGCTTAGCAGGAGAAGTAAAAATAGTTGGAGAGCCAATGTATGTCACTAAATACTCCTCAGCTGTCCAAAGAGGAAATAAAGAACTACTAATATTATTGAATGATGGAATAGATGCCATAAAGAAAAATGGAACCTACGATAAAATCTACAAAAAATGGTTTGGAGAAGAAATATTAGAGTCGGGTAGAAAATGGCGTCAGCTTCTTTATATATCATTGTTAGTTTTATTGATAGCATCAATAATAATAGGAATAATTATATATTGGAATAGAAGTTTAAGAAGAGAAGTTGCAAATAGAACTAAAGAAATAAAAGAATTATATGAAGCAGCAAAGCATGACGATAAGATGAAGGCCTTAGGTAAACTATCGGCAGGAATTGCCCATGAGTTGAGAAATCCCCTTACTTCAATAAAAGTTTTCGTAGACATGTTACCTGATAAAGTAGATAATCCTGAATTTGTAGAAGAACTTGTAAAGATAGTACCTAAAGAAATAAATAGACTTAATAGTTTGGTAAGCACACTTTTAGATTATTCTAAGCCTAAAGTTCCTGTACCTGAAAAAAACATTCTAAAAGATATTCTTTCAGAGATATTAGTTCTTTTAAAACAAAAGTTAAATGAAAAAAAGATTATGGTAAAAGAAACTGGAACAGATATAGAATTTTGGGCGGATACATCCCAATTTAAGCAGATTATGATAAATATTCTTTTAAATAGTATAGATGCAATAAAAGAGAAGGGTGTAATTTCTATAACCGGTAGTATAGAGGGAGAGAAGGCTATTATTACTATAGCTGATAATGGGTGTGGAATATCACAGGATATTTTAAATAAAGTATTTGACCCTTTTTTCACATCGAAAAAATATGGATATGGAATAGGTTTATCTATTACTCACCAGCTTGTAAAGGAAAACAAAGGGGAAATTCATATAGATAGTTCAGAAGGAGTAGGCACCACTATTACAATTAGCTTGCCAGCCACTCCTCCAACAAATGATGATCTAAATGCATCAAAAGAGGAGGTTTATTAAAATGTATAATATATTAGTAATTGATGATGAACCTTCTATACTGACTGCCTTAAGATTTGCTTTAGAGGATAGTTACAATGTGTACTGTACACCTAATGTACCAGAAGGTTTAGAGCTAATAAATAATAAGGACATTGACTTAGTATTATTAGACCAATACTTAGGAGAATATTCTGGACTAGAAGTATTGCAGACCATAAAGAATCAAAACCCAGGTGTACTTGTCATAGCCATGACTGCATATGGAAGCATAGAAGATTCAGTAGAAGCTATGCAAAGGGGAGCCTACTATTATATTACAAAGCCTCTTGATATAAATGGCTTAAAAATTATGATAAACAAAGCATTAGACTATCAAAACCTTTCTAATAGAGTAGAAGATTTAACTAAACAAATAAATCAGCAACTAGGATTAGATAATATTGTGGCTTCAAGTAAAGCTATGAACGAAGTATTTAAAATAATTGACAGGGTAAAGGATTTAGATATCAATGTTCTTATAACAGGTGAAAGTGGTACAGGAAAAGAGCTTATAGCTAGGGCAATTCACAATTCAAGCAAGAGATCAAATGAATCATTGGAAATAATCAATTGTGCAGCAATACCATATAATCTTCTAGAAAGTGAGCTTTTTGGATATGAAAAAGGAGCTTTTACTGGAGCTAATCAGCGTTATAAAGGAAAATTTGAATTAGCAGATAAAGGAACAATATTTCTTGATGAAATAGGAGAAATGGATATTCAACTTCAAGCTAAGCTCCTTAGAGTAATACAAGAGAAGAGAATAACACCTTTAGGCAGTGAAAAATCAATCCCTGTAGATTTTAGATTGATTGCTGCCACAAATAAAAATCTAGGGGAAGAAGTTAAAAAAGGTAATTTTAGAGAAGATTTATTCTTCAGACTCAATGTAATAAGTATAATTGCTCCTCCACTAAGGGAAAGAAAAGAAGATATACCGGCTTTAGCAAGGTATTTTATGAAAAAATACAGTGAAATGTTCAATAAAGAAGTGTCAGGCATATGTAAAAGTGCCATAACAGTTCTTGAAAAACACACTTATCCAGGCAATGTAAGAGAACTAGAAAATATCATAGAAAGGGCTGTAGCACTTACAAATAATGATATTATTGAAATAGGTGACTTACCAAAAGAAGTAGTAGGAAGTAATGACATAGGATTGTCAAGTGAATCAGTACCTATTTATGTAGGAGATAGCCTTGTAGAAGCAGAAAAGAAACTAATTTTAGCTACTCTAAAACATTGTGAAGGCAATAAAAGAAAAACTGCAAAACTATTAGGAATGAGTGAAAGACATCTATATACAAAGATAAAGGAGTATAATCTAGATGAAGAGTAAATGACGTGGCTAGAGGAAGAATAAGTTGTATGGAAATGTAATAGAAATATTAAGCGAACATTTGCAGGATATGACTATAATTCTTAGTGAACGGAAATTAAAAATCCGTTAAGTAACTTGCAAATTAATGTAGGTCAGCTATCGCTGACATAAGGAGTTACGACGGAATCAAAGATTTCTGTAACTCCATTAAGCGAAGCGAGTTTGCAAGTTATAGGATTTTTAATTGGAGTGAGCTATAGAATTATTCATATCCGAAACCGAGAGCGTATATTTCTATTACATTTCCTATTTTGAAACTAAATGTATGAAATTATTTCATACTATGAAATAACTTCATATTCAAAAACAATAGAATATCTGAAATTACAACCTAGACCCAAAAGGGTCTTCTTTATTTTTACTTATCTCATAAATTTCCATTGGTTCTTAGGATATTGAAATTACTAGTATATGTCTATCGGTAAAGGAATTATGTGGAATTGAGTTATGCTTTTAAAAACCTGGCACAAGAATTGAATATATAGTATAGCAAGAAATCTAGAATTAAAATTATAGAACCTAGGAAAACGGTTTCAAAAACGAGTTACTAAATAAATATTAAAAGGGGGATTTATACATGAAAAAGAAAGGTATATTAGCATCAATTTTAGTATTGACAATGATAGTCTTAGCAGGTTGTGGAGGCTCAGGCTCTGCAAATAATTCATCTAAAATATATATAGCTTCTGCAAACCCTATGACTGGAGACTCCGCTCAGTTCGGAGACATGAAGGTTAAAGCTATTCAATTAGCCATTGATGAAGTGAATAAACAAGGCGGTATTGATGGTAAACAAGTAGAGTTAATAGTTGGAGATGATACAGGTAATCCAAAAGAAGCTCCAAACGTAGCACAGAAATTTGCAGCAGATAATAGAATACTTGCAGTAATAGGTCACTGGAATAGTTCATGTACTCTAGCAGCAAGAGGAATATACGAATCAGTACAAATGCCAGTTATTACAGACTCAGTTAATAAAGCTATAACAGATGGAACTACTCCTCATTTGTTCCGTATTTCCTTAACAGACACTACTCAAGCTAACAATCTAGCACAATATGCATATGACAAATTAGGTAAGAGAAAAGCAGCTATATTATTTACAGCAAATGACTTTGGTACAGGCTTGAAAAATGACTTTACAGAAGAGTTTACAAGATTAGGCGGACAAGTAGTTGCTTCAGAAACATATTTTGAAGGACAATCTAAAGACTTTAGTCCGCAGCTTACAAAGATAAAAGGACAAAAACCAGATGTGTTATTTGTACCAGGATATTATGTTGAAACAGCTTTAATTGCACAACAAGCTAAATCACTTGGACTTGATGTACCAATGATAGGAACAGAAGGAATAAGCTCTGAAGAACTTGTTAAACTAGGCGGAAGTGCAGTTGAAGGAATTAAATTTGCAGCATTCTTCCACCCAGATGTAGAATTTCCTGGAACAAAAGAGTTCGTAGAAGCATTTAGAGCTAAATATAACAAAGAACCTGATAACTATACTGCTTTAGCATATGATTCAGCAAAACTTA
Source organism: uncultured Clostridia bacterium (assembly GCA_964470635.1). GTDB lineage: Bacteria > Bacillota > Clostridia > Tissierellales > Proteiniboraceae > Proteiniborus. The sequence goes on from CAYYDM010000013.1 coordinate 7,288, forward strand.
TACTAGAAGGAATGAAAAAGAATGGGGCAACTAGAGAAGGAATAACTAAATATTTAAATGAAGTAAAAGATTTCCCAGGAGTAGCAGGACCTATATCCTTTGAAAATAATGATGTAACTAGAGGAGTACTAATATTAACTGTAAAAGACGGTAAGATAGTTCCAGCAGATGTTCAATTAATGAATAAATAATAACACATAGGTGGGGTATTTACCCCACCTACTAATATCAAAAAAGGAAGGTGATTAATATGTTTATGGAGCAGTTAAGCAATGGAATAGCCTTAGGAAGTATTTACGCTTTGACTGCAATAGGTTTTACGATGGTATATGGTATAATAAGGCTTATAAACTTTGCTCATGGCGATATATATATGGTAGGCGCTTTTTTAACATTAACATGCTTAACCCTTTTTAACATGCCACTTATACCTGCATTTTTACTTGGAATGATAGGAGCTTCTTTATTCGGTATTGTTATAGCTAGATTTGCTTATAGTCCAGTATTCAAGGCACCAAGAATTAATCTTTTCTTATCTGCCATAGGTGTTGCAATATTCCTAGAAAACTTTGCAATGCTAGTATGGGGACCAGAGACACAATCATTTCCAGATGTAATAACTAACAAAGTGTACAATATTTTAGGCTTAAGAATAACTACTTTACAACTTATTATACTAGGGACTACAATAGTACTAGTTGCTATTTTAACATATGTCGTTCAATATACTAAAGTTGGTAGAGCTATGAGATGTACTTCACAGGACATGGACACTGCCAAGCTTATGGGAATAAACACAAATAAAGTAGTATATTTTACTTTTGCTCTAGGCTCATCTTTAGGTGCAGCAGCGGGAGCACTTGTAGGAATGTACTATAAAGCAGTTTTCCCAATGATGGGCTTTGTTCCAGGACTTAAAGCGTTCATAGCTGCCGTTATCGGAGGAATAGGAAGTATCCCAGGAGCTATGCTAGGCGGAGTAATAATGGGAATTTCAGAAAGCTTAGGTGCAGCATATATATCTTCCGGATATCGTGATGCAATAGCATTTATTATTCTAATAATAATTCTATTATTCAAGCCTGATGGATTGTTAGGCAAATCAATTAAAGAAAAGGTATAAGGAGGGGAAATGTAATGGGCAATTTAGGGCAGGTATTATTGAATTTAGTAATATACTCAACCATATTATTTATCGGTATCAAGCTTCTATCAAAGGTTTTTGACTGGGGAACTACTAAATTTTTCAGCGTAGATAAAAACAAGAAAAAAATATTAATTATTGCACTAGTAGTTGCTGTAATTGCATGGCCTCTTCTTATCTCTAGTCAACCTTATGTACTAAGAACAAGTATTTTAGTTTTACTCTATGTAGTATTAGCCTTAAGCTTAAATTTGGTACTTGGTTTTGCAGGACAATTGTCCATGGGGCATTCAGCTTTCTATGCAGTAGGTGCTTATACTACAGCTTTACTAACAGTAAACTTTGGAGTTCCATTTTGGTTGGCACTATTAGCCAGTGCTCTATTAGCAGGTATATTTGGTTTGTTACTAGGCATACCTACACTTAGATTAAAGGGAGATTACCTAGCAATTACAACAATAGGTTTTGGTGAAATACTTCGTTTAGTTCTTATAAATTGGACATCTCTTACTAGAGGACCAGCGGGTATTCCTGGTATTCCTTCACCATCTATCTTCGGATTTGTTATTAGCAACAATATTGGATATTTCTATATTATATTAGCCTTGGCATTCTTAACTATATTCATATCCTTAAGACTTTTAAACTCCAGACTAGGAAGAGGACTTATAGCTGTTAGAGATGATGAAGTAGCAGCAGAGTCTATGGGAATCAATCCTACCTATTTAAAGATATTAGCATTTGTATTAGGAGCAGCTATAGCAGGATTGGCAGGAGGTTTCTTCGCTTCATTCATACACTATGTAAATCCTGATAACTTTAACTATATGGAATCAGTTGTTATACTAACTATGGTGGTACTAGGTGGAGTTGGAAGTGTACCTGGAGTTATAGTTGGAGCTACTGTATTAGCAGTATTACCTGAAGCACTAAGAAATATTTCAACTTATCGTTACGCTATATATGGAATTTTACTAGTTCTAATGATGATTATTAGACCACAAGGTATGATTAGTATGGATAGCTTAAAAGGAGGTGCAGGTAAAAATGAGAATACTAGAAGCAAAAGGAATTACAAAGTCTTTTGGAGGGCTAACAGCAGTAAATAATGTAGATTTTCATATAGAAGAAGGCGAAATAGTCAGCTTAATTGGTCCAAACGGTGCAGGTAAAACCACATTTTTTAATCTTATTACAGGAATATATGAACCAACATCAGGAGAAGTTAAATTTCTAGGAGAAAAGCTTAAAAAATCTAAACCATATGAAATTACTAAACTAGGAATAGGAAGGACATTTCAAAATATAAGGCTATTTAGCAGTATGACAGTATTAGAAAATGTTATGGTGGGACAATATTGTAGAACAACGTCTAATTTATTTGGAGCAATTATAAAATCACCAAAAGTAGCAAAGGAAGAAAAAATGGTGAAAGAAAGGGCTCTAGAAATATTAGAATACCTTGAGCTAAATGATTTAAAGGATGAAATAGCAGTGAGCCTTCCTTATGGACACCAGAGAAGGGTAGAATTAGCTAGAGCTTTAGCAACTGGGCCAAGACTTCTATTACTCGATGAGCCTGCAGCTGGTATGAACACAGGTGAAAAAGTTGAGATGACCGAGCTTATTAAGAAAATCCGAAATAAGGGATATACAATATTAGTTATAGAGCATGACATGAAGCTAGTTATGGGAATTTCTGATAGAATAGTGGTATTAGACTATGGAAATAAAATAGCAGAAGGACTTCCTCAAGAAATCCAGAAAAACGAAAGAGTAATCACTGCATATTTAGGTAAGGGAGGTGCAAGCTAACTTATGTTAACAGTAAAAGATTTAGAAGTTTATTATGGAGGTATTCATGCCCTTAAAGGGATATCTTTCGAAGTTAAGCAAGGACAAATAGTTACCCTTGTAGGGAGTAATGGTGCAGGTAAAACCACAACATTAAGGGCAATATCTAATTTAGTTAAGTCTAAAGGCAGCATTGAGTACAATGGACAAGAGATAAGTAATATGCATTCTGAAAAAATAGTCGCACAAGGTTTAATCCATGTTCCAGAAGGAAGAAGGATATTTACTGCCTTATCAGTAGAAGAGAACTTAATGATGGGTGCATATTTAAGAAAAGATAAACAGAAAATAGAAGAAGATTTACAATATGTATATGAGCTTTTCCCAAGACTTAAAGAGAGAACTAAACAATATGGGGGAACTTTAAGTGGTGGGGAACAGCAAATGCTTGCCATTGGTAGAGCTATGATGTCTGCTCCAAAGCTATTAATGTTAGATGAGCCTTCAATGGGATTAGCTCCTATAGTAGTAGAGGAAATATTTGAATCAATAAAAGAGCTAAATCAAAAGACAGGTCTAACGGTACTACTTGTAGAGCAAAATGCGAACATAGCTTTACAAGTAGCTGATATTGGTTATGTTATTGAGACAGGAAAGATTGCATTTTCAGGAAATGCAAATGACTTGTTACACGACGATAGAGTTCGTAAGGCTTATCTTGGTGAAGAGTAAAGTACAAGTTTAAATGCCGTAATAATGTGTTATAAATAAAGCACATTATTACGGCATTTCTTTTTGTTCTAAATGAAAATTGTTATCACCAAACAATAAAATTATAAAAGCCTGACCCCAACCCTTCTCTTGTTAGAAGCTTTTATTATTAGTATATTGTAAAAATCGCATATTAATTATACAATTATAATTAATGGTATCTATATGTGTACAGAATATGAAAACGTTCTACAATAAACAACTAAGGGGTGGAATTATGGAATATAGGCCAAAGATTAAGGACGAGCAAATAGATGGGTTGTTTGAAGCAATATTAAAACTTGAAACTATTGAGGAATGTTATAGATTTTTTGAAGACATATGTACTATAAATGAGCTAAAATCCATTAGTCAGCGGCTAGAGGTAGCAAAGCTATTAAGACAAGAGAAAACATATAATGAAATTGAAGAAAAAACAGGGGCTAGTACTGCAACCATAAGTAGGATAAATAGAGCTTTAAATTATGGCGCAGAAGGATATACTTTGATACTAGATAAATTAGGATATAATAAAGGACAAGGAGATAGAAGATGAAAGCTAAAGATATAGATGCTTTAAATGCAAATATTAAAAGGATGAAAACCATAAAATTAATTGAAATGTGTATAACATTACTTGTTATTGTACTAGCTATATTTATTTATATAAAAGGCTATGACCCAACAGTAATATTAATTTATCTTGCAGGAAAAAACCTCTATTCACTTAATAAAAAGAAAAGCACAGCAAAAAACTACAAATTTATGCTTATGCTTAATGTAGCTGGTTTGTTTTTAGGGCTTTTAGGTGGGTATAATTTAATACAACAGCTAATAAAATAAATGGAGTTGGGTATATGAGGTATCTGATAAAATCGGGGGAGATATTTTTAAGAGATAGAATCTTAAAAAATGGCATTGTTTTAGTGGATAATGGCATCATAGAAGAAGTAAAAACTGAAAACACATATGAAGATATAGAAATAATTGATTTAAGTAACTATAAAATATTGCCAGGACTTATAGATACTCATATACACGGTGCAAATGGCTATGATACCATGGATGGAAACCATGATTCATTAAATGAAATATCAAAGTATCTAGGAACAATTGGAATAACAGGATTTTTAGCTACTACAGTGACTGCACCCTGGGATAAAATAACTAATGCTGTAAAAAATATTTATGAAACTATGAAGTCAGGGATGGAAGGAGCAGAATTACTAGGAGCCTATATAGAAGGCCCTTTTATTACAGAGGAATTTAAAGGGGCACATCCTTCTGAGTATATTAGAAGAATAGATATTGAAGATATTAGTAAGTTAATAGATGCATTTCCATCTTGTATAAAAACCGTAACGGTTGCGCCTGAAAAAGAAGGGGCCCTAGAGTTGATTAAATACCTAAAATCTCAAAACATAAATTCATCTATAGGCCATACCAATGCAAAATATGAAGAAACCATTGCTGCTATTGAGGCAGGTGCTAATATTGCAGTACATGTATTTAATGGAATGAGAGGACTTCATCATAGAGAACCTGGTACAGTAGGAGCAGTATTATCAGATGACAGAGTATGCTGTGAATTAATAGCAGACATGATACATGTTCACCCTAGTGTTACGAAAATAGCAGTAAAGGCTAAAGGTCCTAATAATATAAGCCTAATTACTGATTGTATGATGGCAGGAGGACTTGAAGATGGCGAATACATGCTAGGGGAGCTGAAGGTTTTTGTAAAAGATGGAGTAGCTAGGATATCTAATGGCTCTCTTGCAGGAAGTACGTTGAAGCTAATAAATGCCATAAAGAACATGACAGAACATGTGGGGGTCAGCTTATTAGACTCAGTAAACATGGCATCTATAGTCCCTGCACAAATGGCTGGAGTAGATCATAAACAAGGAAGTATAGAGTCAGGAAAGAAAGCTAATTTCACTGTCATAGATGATAACTTTAATGTAGTGATGACAATAGTAAATGGTAAGGCTATTTATTCAAATACAATATTTTAGGCTTAATGAGTTAGAAGAAAAGATTCTTCTAGCTCTTTTTTTATAGATGTTCAATTTCTAAATACAATAAAAAATACACGTGATTACGGTTTCTCACATGGATAACTCAGTTATAACCATGTTCTGCAAATGTAATCTCCTTGTAATTTTAAAAATATTTAAGCCTTAGCTAGTAATTATAACAATTTTATTACAATTTGCCTTTCAACCCTTTTTTATGTCGAAATATGATATAATTAATAATATATAGTCGTAAAAATAGGTAATTTGAAAGGATTAGTGACATGAGTAGAGATTCTAAACTGAAAAGGAAAAAGCACAAAAAACTTTTTTGTAGTATTATAATATTATTCATTTCTATAGTTGCAATTACACAGATTGAGGACAGGCTATTTCCCTTGATAAAAAGTGCGGTTCTTAATGATTCATCATTTACTCATGGACACCATGCATTGGCAGATGAGGATACTATAGATAAGGAAGATAAACCTAATACTGAAGAAAACACCGGGGAAAATAATAAAGAAAATACCGGAGATAACACTAAAGAAAACACCGAAAAAACAAACAATATTGATTCTAATAAAGATACTAATGTAGAAGTGAAAGAAAAAGAAAATGTGGAAAAAGGAAATGCAGAAAAAGGAAATGCAGAAAAAGGAAATGCAGAAAAAGGAAACACCGAAAAAGCAGATCCACAAAAAGAAAGTTCTAATAATGAAGAAAAAAATATTATAAAAAATCCAGATGATATTTTAGTTTTAGTTAATAAAAAAAGAGATTTAGCCTCTGATTATAAACCAACAGACTTAGTTATTCCTAATGTTAAATTTTCATTTGAAGGTAAGGATCAAAAAAAATACTTAAGGAAAGAGGCTGCTACAGCTCTTGAAGAACTTTTTAAAGCAGGGGAAGAAGAAAACATAGATTTATGTGCAGTTTCAGGGTACAGAAACTATGCTAGGCAAGAATTGTTATTTAACAATAAAGTTAAAAAAGTCGGCGTTGAGGCCGCAAACAAGCTAGTTGCTAGACCAGGACAAAGTGAACATCAAACAGGATTGGCGATGGATGTGTCTAGTAAGAGTGCTAATTATTCATTGGAAGCAGATTTTGGACAAACAGCCGAAGGAAAATGGTTAAAAGAAAATGCTCATAAATATGGGTTTATAATAAGATATCCAAAAGAAAAGGTGGATATTACTGGATATAACTATGAACCATGGCATATAAGATATATAGGTAAAGAAGTAGCAGCTGAAATCTACGAAAAAAGTATTACACTTGAAGAATATCTTGGATTTGAAAATACATCTAAGTAATTCTAAGTTTTTTTAAAAAAGGTGCCAAGCTTGAAATATCTAGCCTGACACCTTTTTTATTATCTTACTCCTAAACGGTTCTTCCTATATTTTAAATTTATTGCTCATATCATTTAGCTGTAAAGCAAATTCTAACAATATATTTACATAACCAGAAAGACTTTCTACCATACTAGCCTCTTGTTGGGCTGAAGCAGCAGTTTCTTCTATGCCTGCAGAGTTTTCTTCTGAAATAGCGGCAATCTGTTCAATTCCTATAGTAATTTTGTTACTGTTTTCTGCTATCTCTTTTAAATGATTTGACATATTGCTTATTTTATCAATCATATCTAATATTTCCTCATTGATTTCATTGAATATTTCTGCTGATACTTTAATTTGATTAGTTCCTTGTTCTACTTGCTTATATGCCTTGTTTAATGAATTAGTTACAACTTTAGATTCATTTTGAGTCGCACTAATAATATCAGCTATTTCTACTGATGATACATTAACTTGCTCTGCCAACTTTCTGATTTCATCGGCTACTACAGAAAAACCTCTTCCAGCTTCTCCAGCCCTAGCTGCTTCAATAGCAGCATTTAGAGCTAATAGGTTAGTTTGATCTGCAATACTATTAATTACTTCAATTAGTATAGATATTTTTTTCGTATTCTCATTTAAGTTTTCTAACTTACTGACAGAATCCTTAACCATATTATTGATAATTTCCATCTGGCTAATGGATTCATTCATTTCTTTATTTCCTTGGCTTGATGAAGATAATACTATGCTTGAAGAATTATGAAGAGCTAAGCCTTCTTCATTTGCTTGTCCAATCAGAAGATTAAGACTATCAATTGAGCCTGCAATACTACTAGAAGAGCTTGCTTGTTCTTCAGCACCAGCAGCCATTTCCTGCATTGTTGTAGCAACCTGTTCGCTTCCTTGTTTTATCTCAGCGCTAATTCTATTTAACTCATTGCTTTGTAAATTAATTTTATCTGACACTAGATTAGTTTCACTTATAATGTTTTTAAGATTACTCACCATTGTATTTATTGAATTAGCTAATATGGCAATTTCATCTTCGCCTTTTACAGTTATATTTTCAACATTTAAGTCATAAGCAGAAATTCTTCGGGCAATTGCTGCCATGTTTTTTAAAGGCTTAGAAATATTATTAGAAATGGCTAATCCAAATATTAATATTACTACTGCAAATATTGAAAATGTTACAATACTAGTAGTCTTAAAATTCTTTAGCTCTTGAAAAGCATCTTCCACATCATAGTCAACTCCTAATATTCCTACTACTTTTCCAGTATTATCTTTTAACGGATAGTAAGAATCTAAGAGGATTCCCCATTCACCATAGTCATTAATCTTACTACCAATATAAGATTCACCACTCCATGCTTTTTCATATTGGAAACTAGATTCTTCAGTGTCTCCAATATGTGATACTTCTTCAGAAGATTGACCATCGACTACATACATGAATTTTCCATCTTCTGTCTTCCTCATAGTATATATGTACTTAGCTCCATTTATTTTGCCAATATATTCAAGCTTATTTCGCATTTTAATATACGAATCCTTTTTTTCATCCTCTATAGTTTGTAACTTCACAAACTCATCAATATCTATTTCCTTACTAGCTTCCTTTGCTATTTTATATGCTGTATTGCCTATATATTTTGTTATCATTTTATAGCTTTGTCTATATTGTATAATAGACAACAAGCTAGTAGCTGATAATACAGTAATTAGAAACAAAACAGTAATTCTTAACCCTATACTTTTTTTCATAAATATCCTTCTCTCTGTCAAAATTTTCTTTGTTTTAGACTTTTTCCCTAGTTTAATCGTGACTTATGTCCTATATAGACTTATATTATATTACAAAAATCGACTCGTCAACTGAAATTTAGACAAGAAATAAACAAAGAATAAAGGGACTTTTTTCATCATATAAAGAATAATTCTAAGACTTTTACCTAATAGAGATTTGGCCTATGTTTTAAAAAGTAAAATCCATCCATTTTTTATGATATAATATATGTTACAGAAAGCCGTTAATAAAATATAAAGGGGGAAAAGGCTTGAAAAAGGGAGATGTTTTATGGGCAATAGCACTAATATTATTCATATTCATTATGTTATCACCTCTAACAGGAGATACGTTTATAAAGTTTGCTACTAATCATGCTTACATTGGCGGGTTTGTAAAGTTTTTTGTATTATCAACTATGGGAGAACTACTAGCCATAAGAATAACTACAAATAGTTGGAAGATTCCTAGTGGAATAGCATATAGAGCAATCATATGGGGGTTATTAGGAATGGCTATCACCTTATTCTTTGCTATATTTCAGAGTGGTGTACAAGGAGCCATGTCTAATGGACTTTTACCAGGGAAAAGTTCTAAGCTAGTAACTGCTTTTTTCACTAGTGCAGCAACTAATATGACCTTCGGTCCAGTTATGATGGCTTTTCATAGAGTGACAGATACATATATAGACATGAAATGTGAGAAACAAGGCAGCAAAATTACATTGAGAAAAGTAATTGAAAAAATTGATTGGGCCGGGTTCATCTCATTTGTTGTTCTAAAGACAATACCTATCTTTTGGATACCAGCCCATACAATAACTTTTTTACTTCCATCTGAATACAGAATATTAGCAGCAGCATTACTTTCTATAGCTCTAGGAGCAATACTTGCCTTTGCAAAGAAAAGTAAACAAACTGCATAACAAATGCCCCTTTCTTAGCATAGAATAAATGAAAAGCAATGAAAGGGGCTTTACTATGTGGAGTAAATTTGCATTGTTTGGGATAAAAAAAGAATCACGTCTAAAAAATGGAGATAATATAAATATAAATGAAATTGAAGGCTATAGAAATATTGTAAATCAAGAAGAGTACATTTGTAGTCTTATTACTGAAATATATGGAAAAACAACATCTATCTCAAATTGGAAGATGAATTTACATTTATTAAAAGGAAATTACACTAAATTAATTAATGATAAAAATATTAATATAGATTTAGTAAATTCATATATTGAAGGTTATTCATTCATAGATAGTATTAAAAATCGTTCTAAAATAAATAAAAGAAAAAAAGTTAAGACAATATCCATTTATTCTCCAGAAAAAGCTGTAGAATATGCAATAACTTATGCCTTTAACTACAATACTGATAGATATCCAAGCTATGCAGGCAAAGGAGGCGATTGTGCCAATTTCATATCACAAGCCTTAAATGCTGGTGGGAAACCTATGATAGGAGCTAATGCTACAAATTTTAATAACTGGTTTTGCAGATCAAATCAATTATGGGATGTAGACAAAATATCTTCAACTTGGAGAGGAGCTGATGCATTCGGTTATCATTGGGTGTCAAAGGCAGTTTCTTATAAGGATTTTGATAAATCATATTTTAATGATGATTCAAAATTTAAAAAAGTTTTATCCTATGGTCATAGAGGAGATGCTGTATCATTACTTAATAGCAATGGGAGACCTTTTCATACAATGATTATAATTGAT
>CAYYDM010000013.1:17862-40878 GCA_964470635.1 uncultured Clostridia bacterium
CCCATTCTAATGATACAATAACAGCATCCTTAAGACTTTATGCATCTTTTGATGGGGCAAGAATATATAAAATGAGTGGTTGAAGACTTGGGGATATTCATAGAATTAACTATGGAACATTTTATTTAAAAATATAGTCTATATATAATATAGGGAAACAAGAATATTTTTTATTTTTATACTGTTTTTCTATGAACAAACTCTATCTTTATGAACAAACTCTATCTTTAGGAGGAAATGAAATGGTAAGGAAAAGAGTACTAATTGCAATTATAGCACTATCACTATTTGTTCAAATAGGCTGTTCAAATATTGATAAACAAAATGGAGGAAATAATTCAGGTAATGTAAGTACAGTAGAGCAAGGTCAAAAAGAAGATGTGAAGGTAGATGAAAAAGGATTAATTAACGAACTAAATGAAATAGCAAAGAATAATGAAAAACTATTAGATACTATTAAATTCGTAGATACTAATATTTCAAAGGTTTCTAAAGAAACTGCTTCTCAGATGGTAGATATACTTGAAAAAACACAGAAAGGCTACTTAACCACAATAGAAGATAAGTACTACAAAGAAGGAATATCAGAGAAATTTTATAAGCTAAACAAATCAGTAGAAGAATTAAATGAATTAAAAGATATTGATGATGAAACTATAAAGGAGCTTATAACAGAAACAAGAAACCTTGGCTATAAAGTAGAGACTGCTGAGGGAATGTATTTCCCTATTATTGATTATAGTTTCTTAAAGAAATATAGTTCCTATGTAACAGCCGATATGAAAGAATATATTGATATAATGTCTGTAGAATCCGACAAAGTGCCTGCAAAGGATGCAGGATTAATGATTAGTTGGGATGATATGATAAATAGAGCATTAGTACAAGAAAAGTTTATAAATGAATATAAGGACTCTAAAAAGCATAATGATATAAAAGAACTTTATGGAAAATATATATATTTCGCATTCAACGGATTAGACAATACTCCTCTTTTTGAATATGATACAAAGACAATGGCATCTGAAGCAAAAACCACGTATTTAGCTGCCATAGAGAACAAAGATAATAGCAAGTTATTAGGGGAATTAAGTGGATACATGGAAGCTCTTAAAGAGACTAATTATAAATTAACAGATGATGTTCAGAAACATAGAGAAGAGGCAGTTAAAAGACTTACAGATGGTGAATAAAAAGCAGTGACAAAAGATGAGTTAGGATTTATTTTCTAGCTCATTTTTGCTTTGAGTGATTAAACAAAATTATCTTTTTTTCTTAGAATCATAATCGCTGATTTGACAAAATGTGATAAAATAGAATAAAGGGGGATATATATGAAAAGGAAAGTTTTAGTGCTATCTATACTAATTTTATTAGTGATAATATCACTATCTGGATGCATACCTGGTGATGGAAGCTACACTAGTGGTAAACCAGCGAGTTTTCTATCTGGAATATGGCATGGATGGATTGCTCCAATTTCACTAATAATAAGTATATTCAAATCAAACATCAGAGTCTATGAAACAGTAAATAGTGGCTGGTGGTATGACTTTGGTTTCTACATAGCAATAATAAGTGGCTTTGGTGGATTTTCACTTAGTAGAAAAAAGAAAAGGAAAAAATAACCCATTAACCTTCCCAAAATTCAAATTTGATTTTTAGGAAGGTTTTCTTTTGCTTTAAAAGTTTTTCTCATATTCATCCTTCAATAATTTTACACTTTCCTATATAATAGTGAGAAGAGAGGAAAATGAAAGGAGCAACCTATCGATGAATTTTCTTAATGGACTTAATGATAAACAAAGAGAAGCAGTGCTAGCTACGGAGGGACCTCTACTAGTTCTTGCTGGAGCTGGTTCTGGCAAGACTAGGGTTTTGACTCATAGAATAGCATATATAATACAAGAAAAAGGAGTAAGACCATATAATATACTTGCTCTTACTTTTACTAACAAGGCAGCAAATGAAATGAAAGAAAGAATTGCAAAGCTAATTGGAGACGAAGCAGAGGACATATGGGCAGGGACATTTCACTCAATATGTGTAAGAATACTTAGAAGAGATATTGAGAAGATTGGATATGGGAAAAATTTTGTCATATTTGATACAACAGATCAGAAGACTTTAGTAAAGGATTGTATAAAGGAATTAAACCTAAGTGAAAAGCAGTATGAACCTGCTGCTATGATAGGTTTCATTGGATCACAAAAGGACAATTTAGTAGAGCCAGATACCTACATAAATCAGAACTATGGGGATTTTAGAGAAAGGCAGAAAGGTGAGATATACAGTCTTTATCAGAAAAAGCTTAAAGAAAATAATGCATTAGATTTTGATGATTTAATCAATAAAACTATAGAACTATTTAAAAGGTTTCCAGATATACTTGAATTTTATCAAGACAAGTTTAAATACATTTTAGTAGACGAATATCAGGACACAAACAGAGCTCAGTACCAACTTATTAACAAATTGTCAGAGAAACATAAGAACATTTGCGTTGTTGGCGATGATGATCAATCGATATATAAGTTCCGCGGTGCTGATATCAGGAATATATTAGATTTTGAAAAAGATTATGCAAATGCAATGGTAATTAAATTAGAGCAAAACTATCGTTCTACTAAGACAATCTTAAATGCTGCCAATCAAGTAATAGAAAATAACGAAGGTAGAAAGAGTAAAAAATTGTGGACTGCAAATGATGAAGGTTGCCTAATAAAAACATATAGCGGTGCCAACGAACATGATGAGGCAAACTTTATAGTAGATAAAATAAAAGAAATATCTGAGAAAGAAGACAAAAAATTATCGGATTTTGCTATTTTATATAGAACCAATGCTCAGTCTCGTGTAATAGAAGAAGCATTTTTAAAAGCAAATATACCTTATAAAATAGTAGGTGGACACAAATTCTACGATAGAAAAGAAATAAAAGATATAATTGCTTATTTAAGATTAATTCAAAACCCTGTAGATAATTATGCTTTTAAAAGAATAATAAATGTTCCTAAAAGAGGGATAGGAAAGACCACATTAGATAAACTAGAGCAATACAGTATAGAGAAAGAAGATAGCATATTTGGAGCAATGCTAGAGTGTGATGAGATACCAGGTCTTACACAAAGAGCAAAGGACAGCTTAAATATATTCTCTTCATTAATAAGGAAGTTTATGGCTATGAAGGAGTTATTTACTGTAACTGAGCTAATAGAGAATGTAATAGATTCTATTGGATATATTGAGGAGATAAGACAAGAAGACACTATACAAGCAGAGTCAAGAATAGAAAACATTAAAGAATTTTTATCAGTAGCTGTTAATTTTGAAGAAACTAGCGAAGACAAGACTCTTGAAGGATTTCTAGCGAACATTTCTCTTCTTTCTGATATAGACAAAGCAAATGAATCTAATACTGACACAGTTACTATGATGACTTTCCATAGTGCAAAAGGTCTAGAGTTTCCTATAGTATTTATGACAGGAATGGAAGAAAGTTTATTTCCAACTTCAAGAGCATATTTTAGTGAAGACGATATGGAAGAGGAAAGAAGATTATGCTATGTGGGGATTACAAGGGCAGAAGAAATATTGTTTATGACTCGTGCTTTTAGCCGTATGATCTATGGAAAAACTGGAGTAAATTCTATGTCCAGATTTTTAAGAGAAATACCAGAAGAGCTTATTGAGGATTTAAACGAAAATAAAATAAGTTCTACATCTGTGGTATCTAATAAGATCGAGACTAATATGTCTCCAAAGTACTTTGCTGGATATACTATAGAAAATACTAGAAAAACTCCTGTTAATTCAAATCTTGACATTAGACCAGGAGCTAAAGTTAACCATAAAGCTTGGGGCATAGGTACAGTAGTACAGGTTAAAGAATTAGAAAATGATAAGGAAATTACAATTGCTTTTAATAGTCAAGGCATAAAAAAACTGATACTTTCATTTGCGCCTATAGAAGTAATTGGTTAAAGAAGGAAGGTGGTTTTGTTGGATAATAAAGATAGAATAAAGGAGTTAGTTGATACATTAAATCAGCTTAGCTACTATTACTATACATTAGATAATCCTAAGGTCAGCGATAAAGAATACGATGCATTATATGATGAGTTGTTGAGACTAGAAAGTGAAACTGGCATTATATTGCCAGATTCACCTACTCAAAGAGTAGGTGGTACACCCTTAGAAAAGTTTGAAAAACACAGACATCTAGGAAGTCTATGGAGCCTAGATAAAGGACAAAGTTTTGGAGAGCTTAGAAATTGGGATGAAAGAGTAAGAAGATTAATAGAACAGTATAATGTGGAGAATCAAGAAAAATTACCGCAGCCAACCTATGTCATGGAACTAAAGTTTGACGGCTTAACTATTAATTTAACTTATGAAGACGGAAATTTAGTACAGGGTGCCACAAGAGGAAATGGAACTATAGGTGAGGCTATATTGCCACAGCTTAAGACAATAAGATCTATACCTTTAAGTATAAAACACAAAGGTATTATAGAAGTACAAGGAGAAGGCTTAATGCCATTGTCTGCTCTTGAAAAATATAACGAAACAGCTATAGAGCCTCTTAAAAATGCAAGAAATGCTGCAGCAGGAGCCTTAAGAAATCTTGACCCAAAGGTTACTGCTGAAAGAAACTTAATTGCATATTTTTATAACGTAGGGTACTCAGAAGGATTCAGCTTTAATACACATGTAGAGATGATAGAATTTCTCAAAGAAAATAGATTTCCTATAAATAATTATTTTAAATTATTTAAAAACATAGAGGAAATAATAGAAGAAATAGAAAGAATTAAAGAAGATAGAAAAGGCCTAGATGTGCTTACAGATGGATTGGTTATAAAAATTAACGACATGAAAACTAGAGAGGCACTAGGATATACGCAGAAATTTCCTAGATGGGCTATTGCATATAAATTTGAAGCGGAAGAAGTGACTACAAAGCTTTTAGGAATAGAATGGAATGTTGGAAGAACTGGAAAGGTTACTCCTACTGCACTTTTAGAACCTATTGACATAGGAGGAGTTACAGTAAAGAGGGCTACTCTCAATAATTGGGACGATATACAAAGAAAAAAAGTTGCACTAGGATGTAGAGTATGGATAAGGAGATCAAATGATGTAATACCAGAGATAATGGGAATAGTTGAAGATAGCTATGATAATAGTCAGGATATAGAAGAGATAATAAAGCCTGAAAAATGTCCTTCATGTGATAGTGAGCTGGTTCAAGATGGAGTACATATATTTTGCCCCAATTCACTTTCATGCAAGCCTCAGCTTGTATCAAGATTAGTTCATTATGCTAGTAGAGATGCTATGAATATAGAGGGTTTTAGCGAAAAGACTGCAGCACAGCTTTTTGAAGAGATTCATTTAAAAGATATACCTCAGTTATACGAGCTTAAGTTTGAGGACATAGTAAATCTAGAAAGATTTGGACCTAAAAAAGCCCAAAATCTGCTAGACGCCATCGAAAAGAGCAAAAATTGTACTTTAGACTCATTTATTTATGCTCTTGGAATTCCTAATGTAGGTAAAAAGACTGCTACAGACCTTGCTGATGAATTCAAATCCTTAGAAAAATTAATGGAAGCAGAGCATGAATTGCTTATCAAAATACCTGATATTGGAGATATAGTGGCTAATAGTATAATTGAATTCTTTCATGATGAAAAAATAGTTAATAGTATTAATAAATTATTATCAGAGGGAATTAATATTAGATACGAACATGAAGAAATAGAAGAAGAAACTATGTTTACTGGAAAAACAGTGGTCATTACAGGTACCATTGAAGGATATAGTAGAAACCAAGCTGAAGCAATAATCAAAAAAATGGGTGGAAAGACCTCTGGGAGCGTAAGTAAAAAAACAGATTATGTCATTGTAGGAGAAGAAGCAGGATCCAAGGCAGATAAAGCAAAAGAACTAGAGATAAATATAATTACTGGAGAAGAATTTTTGAAGATAATAAAATAGAATGATTAGTAATAAATAAAAAATGCAGGATGTGGAAGCAATTCCTGCATTTTTTATTTAATTAATTAAAAATATTGTTGCATTATGTTTTATTAGCAGGTATAATGTTTTTCTATAAACAGTCTTATTAAATTGGTATATTAAGCCAAAGTAATAGATGTAAGTTTAATTAAGATAGAGAATATTTAATAATTTTATCCTAAAATTGGTATATGAACTTTTTACCTTTTTACAAAATTGTTAAATTATCTTAATAAATAAGCTTTTTTAAAATAAGCCGAAATAGCTTACATATAGACATAGTCTAATTTGTTCCTATAATTCTTATATATGTAAAATAGCTATATTTTATGAAATTTAGTCCTGGGAAACCGCATAAATTCTAGATTGTTACATTTTATTAACAATTTATTTAATTTTATTTAATTGAAAAGTAGGTGTATTTGATGTATTATAGTAAAAAGTTTTAAAAGTTCTGACAATTGGTAAATGCATTTCATTTTTTACTTATCTTGATTTTAATGTGGCCTTTTCCTAATATCTATCTTAAGTTTCAAGGCTGTAAAAATTTTAATATAGTTTTGTTTTTCTAATGGATCATTAGGGGGGGAAGAGTTGTTTTTGTGTTTTTTGGTTTCATAAAATAATTTTGGAGGTGTATTCATGTTAAGGTATACTTTAAAAAGGGGTGTTATAGCCTTAATTACAATCTGGGTAATTATAACTGTTACTTTTTTCTTAATGCGTGCTATACCAGGTGACCCATTTACCAATGAGAAGAAAATTCAACCACAAATAATGGAAAACTTAAAGAGAAAGTATGGCTTAGATCAGCCTTTGGTAGTTCAGTATGGAAAATATCTTCAAAATCTACTTAAAGGCGATTTGGGAGACTCAATGAAGTACAAGACAAGAACTGTTAATGAAATGCTAAAAACTTCATTCCCTGTTTCTGCTAAACTTGGATTATTGGCAGCGGCTTTAGGGGGAGGATTAGGAATTACTTTTGGTATTATTGCAGCTTTATACAGGGGAAAAGCATTTGACTATTTTGTTATTTTCCTTGCAGTTATTGGGGTTTCTGTGCCAGGATTCGTATTTGCAGCTTTATTCCAATATTGGTTTGGTGCTAAGCTACAGTGGTTCCCTGTAGCTAGATGGGGTACATGGAAACACTATGTTTTACCTGTTTCTGCGTTAGGTTTTACTATGATTGCATATGTTGCTAGAATGATGAGAACTAGTATGCTTGACGTTTTAAGTCAAGATTATATTAGAACAGCAAAAGCAAAGGGTCTTTCAAGAGGTGCTGTGACATGGAAACATACAATTAGAAATGCTATACTTCCAGTTGTTACTATAATCGGTGTAAGCATTGCTGGTGTTGTAGTAGGCTCATTCGTTGTTGAATCAATATTTGCTGTTCCTGGTATGGGTAAATATTATGTTCAGAGTATTCAACAAAATGACTATACTCTAATTATGGGAACGACAATTTTTTATGCTGTTATTCTTGTAATTATGATGTACATTATAGATATTGTTTATGGACTTGTTGACCCAAGAATAAGATTAGATTAAAAGGGGGGAATGAAATGGCGCAAGTTGGAATAGAAAAAGATATGTTTGAAATAGTTGGTAAAGATTTAGAAAGTGCAGATGCAATAATTAGACCTAGTTTAACATACTGGGCAGATGCTTGGAGAAGGCTTAAAGAGAATAAGCTTGCTATAGTTGCATTAATAGTCCTTTCTTTAGTGGTTATCATGGCTTTTGTAGGGCCTAAGATAAGTCCTTACACTTATGATAAGCAAGACTTTACTTCTATAAACAAAGAACCAAGCTCTGTACACTGGTTTGGAACTGATGCTTTAGGAAGAGATATATTTGTTAGATGCTGGGAAGGTGCAAAAGTTTCACTCTTTATAGGTCTAGTATCAGCAATTATTAATGTTACAATAGGTATTATTTATGGTGGAATATCTGGGTATTTAGGTGGATTCGTTGATATTATTATGATGCGTTTTGTCGAAATTATTTATTCTATCCCAGAACTATTATGGGTAATTCTTTTAATGGTAGTAATGGGTTCAGGACTAACTACTATAATTGTTGCCATATCTATATCTGGTTGGGGAGGAATGGCCAGACTAGTTAGAGGGCAGGTACTCCAATTAAAACAAATGGAGTTTGTATTAGCGGCTAAGACATTAGGGGCTGATACATCTAGAATTATTACTCAACACTTGATTCCAAATGCAATGGGGCCAATTATTATTAACCTTACATTCCAAGTTCCTGGTGCTATATTTACTGAGGCTTTCTTAAGTTATATCGGACTTGGTATCAGGCCACCTCTTGCAAGCTGGGGTAGTTTAGCTAATGAAGGTACGCTAATGCTATTAATAAAACCATATCAAATGTTTTTCCCAGCACTTCTAATATGTATAACAATGCTTGCATTTAATGTTTTAGGTGACGGTCTAAGGGATTCATTAGACCCAAGATTAAGAAAGTAAGGGGGGAGAAAAATTGGAAAATAAAGACAATATTTTACTAGATGTAAGAGAGTTGACTGTATCCTTTGACACTTATGCTGGGGAAGTACAAGCAGTTAGAGGAACAACTTTTCACGTGAAAAAAGGTGAAACCTTAGCAATAGTAGGAGAATCAGGCTGTGGCAAATCAGTTACTGCACAAACAGTAATGCAGCTTATTCCAATGCCCCCTGGAAGGATAAAAAAAGGAAATATATTCTTTGAGGGAAAAGATTTAGCAAAATATACAGATAAGCAGATGGAAGCAGTTCGTGGTAAGGAAATAAGTATGATTTTCCAAGACCCTATGACTTCATTAAATCCAACTATGAGAGTCGGAAAGCAGATCATGGAAGGTCTTATGAAACATCAAAAAATGAATAAATCAGAAGCAAAAGAAAGAGCTATAGAAATGTTAAGGCTAGTAGGTATGCCAACTCCTGAAAAACGTGTTGAACAATACCCACATGAATTCAGTGGTGGTATGAGACAAAGAGCTATGATAGCAATTGCACTTGCATGTAATCCGAAACTATTAATTGCAGACGAACCTACAACAGCATTAGACGTAACTATTCAAGCTCAAATTATGGAGCTAATGCAAGACTTACAAAACAAGCTTAATACATCTATTATACTCATAACTCATGACCTGGGAGTTGTTGCTAAAGTTGCAGATAGAATAGCTGTTATGTATGCAGGTGTTATAGTTGAAAGTGGTACATCAGAAGAAATATTCCACAACCCTCAACATCCATATACATGGGGACTTTTAAAATCAGTACCGAGATTGGATAAGGGAGAAAAAGAGAGACTTATACCAATAGATGGAACCCCTCCAGACTTATTTGCTCCACCTAAAGGTTGTCCATTTGCTGCAAGATGTGAGTATGCTATGAAAGTATGCAAGGATCATCATCCAGAAAAGACCAACCTAAATGAAACTCATTATGTGCATTGCTGGATTCAGCATGAAAATGCTCCTAAGGTTCAAAATCCTATTACTGAGGGAGGGAGGTAGCTATTATGGATGAAAGAAAAACTTTAATAGAAGTTAGAAATCTGAAAAAACATTTTAACGTAGGTAGAGGACTAAATCTTAAAGCTGTGGATGGAATAAGCTTTAGCATAAAAGAAGGAGAAACTTTAGGCTTAGTTGGAGAATCTGGCTGCGGAAAGTCTACAGCAGGAAGAACTATAATAGGTTTATATGATATTACAGATGGCGAAATTATCTTTGATGGCATGGATGTAGGTAGACTTAGCAGAACAGAAAAGAAACAGTTTACTAGATCTGCACAGATGATATTCCAAGATCCATATGCTTCTCTTAACCCTAGAATGACAGTTACGGATATCATTGGGGAAGGAATAGATATCCATGGGCTTTACAAAGGACAAGAGAGACAAAAGAGAATATATAATTTGCTTGAACTAGTTGGTTTAAGAAGAGAGCATGCCAACAGATATCCACACGAGTTCAGTGGTGGACAAAGACAACGTATAGGAATAGCTAGGTAACTTGCTGTTGAACATAAGTTTATTGTTTGTGATGAAAATATTTCTGCCCTTGATGTTTCTATTCAGGCCCAGGTAGTAAATTTACTTGAGGACTTGCAAAATGAATTTGGACTCACTTATTTGTTTATTGCTCATGATTTAAGCATGGTTAAGCATATTTCAGATAGAATAGCTGTTATGTATTTAGGGGCAATTGTAGAACTTGCAAATAGTAATGGACTTTACGAAAAACCACTGCATCCTTATACACAAGCATTGTTATCGGCAGTACCGATTCCGGATCCTGGAGTTGAGAGAAATAGAAAGAGAATAATGCTTGAGGGAGATGTTCCAAGTCCTATAAATCCTGCTCCTGGGTGCAAGTTCCAAGGCAGATGTAGATTAGTTCAAGATATATGCAGACAAAGTGCTCCAGAATTAAAGGAAAATTCACCTGGACATTTTATTGCATGCCATATGGTGAAGTAGTTATTAATCACAAAAGAATGAACATTGATTTCCTTCATATTCTTAAGGGGGAAGTCTAGGTAATATACTATACTCCTTAGAATTTGAAGAAATCATTTTTCATATAGTAAACAATAAACTTTTAAGAAAAAAAGGGAGGAGAAAAATTATGAGAAGGAACAAATGGGTAGCATTAATTTTAGTTCTTATGATGGTGCTAACTCTAGGATTAGCTGGCTGTGGAAAAACTAATACAGACAGTAATGGAACAGATGATAACAATAATTCAGGTAATGCATCTCAAGGGGAAGAAAAACTAGCAGCAGATCAAACATTAAGAGTTAACTGGCAATCAGATCCACCAAATCTAGATCCGCAAACAACAACAGACCAAGTGTCATTCTGGATTATCAACGCTGTATATGAGGGACTAGTAAGAACTCAGCCAGATGGAAGTATTCCAAAGGGATCAGGATTAGCAGAAGACTGGACAATTAGCGATGATGGATTAACTTATACATTTAAATTAAAAGATGCTAAGTGGTCAGATGGTACACCTATAACTGCACAAGATTTTGAATACGCATGGTTTAGAGCAATAGATCCAACTGTAGCATCAGAATATTCATATCAATTCTATCACATTAAAAATGCAGAGAAGTTCAATACAGGTGAAATAACTGATAAAAATGAAGTTGGTATTAAAGCATTAGATGAAAAGACATTAGAAGTTAAACTAGAAAGACCAACTCCATTCTTCCTAAGCTTAACATCATTTATCACTTATATACCTGCACAAAAAGCAGCTGTTGAAAAATTTGGTCAAGAATTTGCTTCAGCTCCAGATAAAATGGTTTATAGTGGACCATTTATGATTGAAACATGGGATAAAGAACAAAAATTAAACTTAGTTAAAAACCCAAATTACTGGGATGCAGATTCAGTTAAGCTTGAAAGAATCGAAGGAGATATGATAGCTGACAACAACACTAAAATCAATCTTTATGAAACTGGTGAACTAGATGTAACTGGAGTTCCATCAGAATTCTTAAGTAAATACAAAGATACACCAGAATTTGGTTCAGCAGCAGATGCAACAACTTGGTATTTACAATTTAATACACAAGATAAATACTTCAGCAACCTAAATATCAGAAAGGCATTTGCTTATGCAGCAGATAGACAATCATACGTTCAAAATGTATTAGCAGATGGTTCTTTAGTAGCAGGAGGATTAACTCCACCACTACTAGCAGGAAAAGGTGGAAAGGATTTTGCTGAAAACCGTGGAAATCTATATCCAGAGCATGATGCAGCAAAGGCTAAAGAATATTTTGAAAAGGGACTAAAAGAGTTAGGAATAACTAAAGAAGAATTTGAAAAAAATGCATCCTTTATTGGAGGAGAATCCACATGGTGGAGCAGAACAATGCAAGCATTACAACAAATGTGGAAAGATAATTTAGGAGTAGAACTTAAAATAGAACAAATGTCATTTGCTATGCGTCTAGAAAGATATGACAAAAAAGATTATGGAGTAAGTATAGCTGGTTGGAGCGGAGACTATAACGACCCAATGACATTTGCGGATTTATTTGTGACAGACGGTGGAAATAATGATGCCTTCTATTCAAATCCAGAATATGATGCATTAATCAAGAAGGCTATGAATGGTACTGGAGACGAAAGAATCGATAATATGATAGAAGCAGAGAAAATATTAGCTAAAGATTTCCCAATATATCCATTATTCCATCCAGCAAGAATATATGTACAAAGAGATTATATTAAAGGTGTTGCAAGATTTGCAGTTGGTTGTGATACTGAATACAAATGGGCATATATCTTAGAACACTAGAATAAATAAAAAAACAGCGATGAATTTCATCGCTGTTTTTTTTATTTATTATCTAAAACAATTAAAATTGTAATTATAAATGGCATACATACATAAAAATATTATTACAATAAGATAATTACTTTATTAAGAGATAAAGAGGTACAAAATATTAAAATGAAATTAAAACAAACTAGTTTACCAATGAAATTATTACATTTTTGTAATAATTTCATTACAAGAAGGAAATTTTTTAAATATATTGAATATTACATTAATATTAAAAATTTAGAGCATTAGGAGGTGAATAATTAAGAAACAAAGTTAATGAGTATTCTTTTCATTATATAAATTTTTAAAAATTAAGGGGGAAGTAATAATGAAAAAATTTATAGCTTTAGCATTAGCTTTAGTGATGATACTATCACTAGGTCTTGTTGGATGTGGAAAGCAGCAACCTACATCTCAACAAACTGATCAAAATCAACCAAGTCAAACTGATACTCCTGCTGAAGAACCTGGAGAAAAATTAGCAGCTGATCAAACACTAAGAGTAAACTGGGGTGCAGATCCACCAGATCTAGACCCACAAACAACAACAGACCAAGTTTCATTCTGGATTATCAACGCTGTATATGAGGGCTTAGTAAGAACTCAACCAGATGGAACTATTCCAAAGGGTTCAGGATTAGCAGAAGACTGGACAATTAGCGATGATGAGTTAACTTATACATTTAAACTAAAAGATGTAAAGTGGTCAGATGGTACACCAGTAACTGCATATGACTTTGAATATGCATGGTTTAGAGCAATAGATCCAGAGGTAGCAGCAGAATATTCATATCAATTCTACCATATTAAAAATGCCGAAGCGTTTAACACTGGGGAAATAACAGATAAAAATGAAGTAGGTATTAAGGCATTAGATGAAAAGACATTACAAGTTGAATTGGTTAGACCAACTCCATTCTTCCTAAGCTTAACATCATTTATTACTTATATACCTGCGCAAAAAGCAGCTGTTGAAAAATTTGGTCAAGAATTTGCTTCAGCTCCAGATAAAATGGTTTATAGTGGACCATTTATGATTGAAACATGGGATAGAGAACAAAAACTAAACCTAGTTAAGAACCCAAGTTATTGGGATGCAGATTCAGTTAAGCTTGAAAGAATCGAAGGAGATATGATTACTGACAACAATACTAGAATTAACCTTTATGAAACAGGTGGACTTGACGTAACAGGAGTTCCATCAGAGTTCTTAAGTAAATACAAAGATGCACCAGAATTTGGTTCAGCAGCAGATGCAACTACATGGTATTTACAATTTAATACAGAAGATAAATACTTCGGCAATCTAAATATCAGAAAAGCATTTGCTTATGCATCAGACAGACATTCATATGTTGATAATGTATTAGCAGACGGTTCTCTAGTAGCAGGGGGATTAACTCCACCATTACTAGCAGGAAAAGATGGAAAAGACTTTGCTGAAAATCGTGGAGATTTATTATACCAATATGATGCAGCAAAGGCCAAAGAATATCTTGAAACAGGATTGAAAGAATTAGGAATAACTAAAGAAGAACTTGAAAAACACGCATCCTTTATAGGAGGAGAATCCACATGGTGGAGTAGAACAATGCAAGCATTCCAACAAATGTGGAAAGATACTTTAGGAATAGAGCTTCAAATACAGCAAATGACTTTTGCTATGCGTCTTGAAAGATATGACAAAAAAGATTATTCAATAAGTATAGCTGGTTGGGGTGGAGACTACAACGACGCTATGACATTTATGGATTTATTTGTAACAGGTGGCGGAAACAATGATGCGTTTTATGCAAACCCAGATTATGATGCATACATTAGAAAGGCTATGGAAGGCGAAGGAGACGAAAGAATCGATGCTATGCTAGAAGCAGAAAAGCTATTAGCTAGAGATGTTCCAATATATCCATTGTTCCACCCAGCAAGAATATATGTACAAAGAGACTATATTAAAAACATTATTAGATTTGCAGTTGGTTGCGATACAGAGTATAAATGGGCATATATCTTAGAGCACTAAAATATAGAACATTAGAACATATAAAAAAACAGCGATTAAGTTTATCGCTGTTTTTTGTATGGGGTGGAAAACTTTCCTCTCTGCAGTTTTTTATTTAAAACCTTGAATAGTTTCCTTGGGAAAGCAGAATAATATTATAAAAACTTTATTATTTCAAATTATCATAAGCTTTATTCTGTGATTCATGTTTATCTTTAAAATAAGGGCAACCAGAAGATATATTTCCTGATGAAATTATTATTCGATTTAGTGTGCATATTCCTTCGTTTTCATAAATACATTTTTCAGAACAGTTTATACTCACTTCTAAGCACCTCCTTTGTGAAAGCCATATATTGAATTAATGACTAATAATATTTTGCCCAAATATACTAAGTATTATTTTTATAGATTTAGTTTTCTGTCAAATTGTGCTATTCTATAATAATGAGAGACATATTAGAAAGAAGGTGATCATATTACTTTTTTTCCTGATTACAATGATATGGAAGTTGTCTATCATGTAGCTTGCATTACTGATTTAGACAACATACTGACTAATGGAATTAAATATAACGATAAATCAACTTATTCAACTATGTACTTGGATTTTCATAAGTATATAAGTTCACTTAAATCAGATAATATACCAGATTGGGTTAGAAGAGAAAAAGCCATATTTGCCAGTTTGAACTATAGAAGTGACCATTCTTGGCATTCTCATACAGCTATAATGGCATTAAAAATAGATAAAAGTAAATGCTGGGTTGCAAACGAAAATTTAGCAAATATGATCTATGAACCTTTTATATTAAAAGATGTTAAATCTTTTGAAGTAGCAAAGGAATACTTAAACATACAAGGCAAAAAAATTATAGAAGAATACTGGAATACTTCATTAAGCTTTAGTGAAAATTTATCTGTTAGACGTGATAAAGAGAAAGGGTACGATGCAGAAGTAATGATATTTCACGATATAAGGCCTGAAGATATAACCATATCAAGAATAATTTCAGATCATAGAGTAATGACAGTAGAACAGTGTTTAGAGCTTTATAAGGGGGACAATTAATGAAAATTGGAAAATTACCTAATGAAGTTTTGGAAAAGCTTATATTTTCTAATATAAGCTACAAAAGAAATGAAGTTTTGACTAGAGCAGGAGTGGGAAAAGACTGCGCTGTATTAGACTTTGGAGACAATGTGTGTGTAGTGTCTACAGATCCTATTACAGGAGCTACTCAAGACTTAGGAAAACTGGCAGTGCACATTTCATGCAATGATGTGGCATCTAATGGAGCAGAGCCTGTAGGATTGCTTATGACCATACTAGCTCCTCCTAGCAGTACAGAAGAGGATATTGAGAAGATTATGAGTGATGCAAACAAAGTAGCTTCAGAGCTAAATGTGGAGATAGTTGGAGGACATACTGAGATAACTGATGCAGTAAATAAAATAGTTGTTTCAACAACAGTATTAGGAATGCAGTTAAAGAAAAACATGTTAAACCCTGAAGATGCTAAAGTAGGAGATAAAATATTAATCACTAAAACTGCTGGTATAGAAGGAACAGCTATTATATCAAAGGAGCTGGAGGATAAGCTAAAGGATTTAATCCCTCAGGCTCTTATAGATGAAGGGAAGTCAATGATTAAAGATATAAGCGTTGTAGTGGAAGGGAAGATATGTGGACTCATAGGAGTTCCTTATATGCATGATATTACAGAAGGAGGAGTACTTGGAGCTGCTTGGGAAACTGCCGTGGCTACAAAGAAAGGAATTAAAATAAGCATTGAAGCCATACCATTAAAAGAATCTACTAAGAAAATCTGTCAAGTATTAGGTATTAACCCTTACAAGCTAATATCTAGTGGAAGCCTAATAATAGTTTCACCTGTTGAAAAAGTTGATAAAATTCAAGGAGAACTTCTTCAAAATGGTGTGGAATCAACAGTAATAGGTGAAATAACTGAGAAAGGTATGTACATTGAAGTAAGTGGAGAGTTAAAAGAAATCCAGTCTCCAGATAGTGATGAATTGTATAAGGTGATATGAGGTATAACGAAGCTTAAATAAAATGCACATAGTATTTTATTTAAGCTTCTTACTATTGTTGGATAAAATGTTTTTTTCTCTATATTAAAAGAATATTACAAAATCCCAAATCGATTGACATAATATTTTGTGTAGTGATATATATATACTATACACAGCTGTGAAAATTGTAGACGTATGTAGAATTAGTTTCAAAAAGGTATACATAATCACGAAATAATTGAGAAGATTTGGGAGGTAGGATATGAAGAAATTAATTGCAGCTTTTATAGTATTTATTATGTTGACGGGAATAGGGAATGGTGTAATGGCAGCATCACAGAATTCCCTAAAAATTAGTGTTAATGGTAAACAGGTTAGTGTTATGACCGCTAATGTAACATTTAACGGAAAACCTATTGAAACTGACATACCTCCAATTATTGTCAAAGAGAGAATATTAGTACCAATAAGAGCTATAGGAAACCATCTAAATGCTGATGTAAATTGGAACCAGCAAAGTAAAGAAGCTACTATAAAAACATCCAATCAGGAAATTGTTTTAAAGCTGAATAGTCCTATAGTTGTAGTAAATGGTGAGAAAAAAGAAATACCATATGGATTACCTGCAATGTTAATAAATGATGCGAGAATTATGGTTCCACTACGATTCGTATCCGAGGTTTTAGGATGTATTGTTGATTGGGATCAAAATACTAGGACAGGCATCATAACCACTTCAACAACTGAGATAACAGGTATTTCTATAGAAGAGTTCTCTGGAGCTAAACCTAAAATTATCTTAAATACTACAGGAAAAATAGAATACAGTGAACAATATCTTACAGAGCCAGACAGATTAATTTTAGATGTACATAACAGCAAATTAAATATTAGTGACAAGACTAAATTAGATTCCAATGGTACTCTAAATATAGAAGCAGACAAATCTCCTGTAAAGAGCATAAGAGTAGCTGAGATTTCAAGTAATCCACAGACAGTTAGGATAGTAATAGATTTAGATAAATATGCTGGATACAATATTAGCTCATCTAATGATAACAAGCTTACTACAATTTCATTTATCAATAATGTTCAGGATATCAGTCCGAAGATAGTGAACGGAAGAGAAGCTATAGTAATTACAAACTCAGAAGATTTTAAATATAACATGTTTACACTATCTAATCCATATAGAGTAGTTATAGATATTTCAGATTCAAAATTGTGGACAGACGGTTTTCAGCTAGATGTTAATACTAAGTTTATAAAGAAAATCCGTTCATCACAGTATGTTTCTGATACTACATATGATAATCATGACAAAACAGTGAGAGTAGTCTTAGATATAAATGATAGTAGGACAACCCCTAATATTATGGTTGAGGCTAAGAAAAATATAATGACAATCTTTGTAGATGATGAAGCTTTCAAGAATATTTCCTATTCAAATGAAAATGAAGATGGAGGTTTAGTTAAGGTATTTGCAGAAGAAAGAACAGATTATTCAATTGATTACAACGAAAAAAACAGACAAATGGAAATCAAAATAAATAAAAATGATGTGGATTTAGAAAAAGGAATAATGACAGTAAATGATGATAATATTACAAGTATTACTGTAGATGAGGATGAGAAGTACAAGAGAATTACATTTAATTTCAAGAAGAAAATAGAGTATGAAATACTCTCGGACTCAATAGATAGTACAATCAAGGTTGCTTTTAAGAAAATAGAAGAAAACAACGGTTCTAAGCTTATTGTAATAGATGCTGGACATGGAGGAAAGGATCCAGGAGCTATAGCAACTAACACTAAAACCAAGGAAAAAGATTTGAATTTAAAAGTAGCACTAAAGCTTGATAAAAAACTTAGAGAGCTTGGATTTAGAACTATATTGACTAGAGATAAAGATGAGTTTATTGAATTATACGAAAGAGCAGGTATTGCAAATAGAAATGAAGCAGATGCGTTTATTAGTATTCATTTCAACTCACATAACAATAAAGATATAGCTGGAATACAAACTCTATATTGCCCTGCATTTGATAGTCAAGTAAAAGAAGGAGATAATTATCCATTTGCAAAGGCCATACATGATGCAATGCTATTGGATCTTAATTATAAAGACAAGGGAATAATAAAAAGACCTGATTTAGTAGTAGTGAGAGAAACAAAAATGGTAGCAGCACTTGCAGAACTTGGATTCCTAACAAATTCAGAAGAAGAAAAATTAATTATCACAGATGCATACCATGAAAAAGCAGCACAAGCCATAGCAAATGGCATAGTTAAGTATTTTAGCGAACCAGGAAAATAATAGGTAGAGCTTTTCAAGCTCTGCCTATATTTTTATCTATTTAGTTATTGATATTAATACGAAATAGGGTATTATATATAAAAGAGTACATGTTAGGAGGAAAACTATGGAGGTTGTATTAGGATATCTTTTTATTTTTGGAGCTAGAATATTAGACGTTTCCATGTCTACTATAAGAATGCTTATGGTTGTACAGGGCAGAAGAAAGTATGCTGCCATAATAGGATTTTTTGAAGTTATTATTTATATTGTAGCCTTAGGTAAAGTTGTAAATGGGCTAAGTAATCCAGGGAATTTACTAGCATACGCTTTAGGATTTGCTAGTGGTAATTATATTGGAAGTTATATTGAGGAAAAAATTGCACTAGGCAATTTAACTGCTCAAGTAATATTAAATGATAATGATGATAGTATTATTCATGAATTAAGGGAAAATGGCTTTGGGGTTACGGTCATAGTGGGGCAAGGAAAAGAAGGACCTAAAAATATGCTAAACATTACATTAAAAAGAAAAGATTTAAATAAACTTCATGAGTTACTAGCTGATCTTGATAAGGAGGCATTTATTACAGTAAGTTCAACAAAGCTTATCAGTGGAGGATATTTTTCTACAATTAAAAGAAAGTAGAAGTAAACAAAAATTCATAGTATCCCTTTATGGCTAATATACTTTATTAAGTAGTTTTAGCAAAGGGAGGGTAATGAATGTTCAAAAAATTATTGATACTTGTCATAGTATTAGCTTTAGGACTTAGCCTATTTGGCTGTAAAGCAATAGACACAATGAAGGGTTTAATAACTAAGGAAGAACCAGATATAGAGATAATAAGAAGTGATGAAGATGCAAACATTATGGATGATTCTAATTTAAGAAGCACAGTTCTTTACTACCAGAACGAAAACGGATATTTGGTACCAGTAAATCGAAAAATTCCTTGGGAAGAAGGCATAGCTAAAGCTGCACTTAAAAACATGATGGATAGTCCAACTATAAGAGAAGATATTGGAAGCATAGGATTAAAACCAATTGTTCCATCAGGAACAGAAATAATTGGAATGTCAATCAATGAAGATACAGGACTATGTAAGGTTGACTTCAATAGTCAAATTATGAACTGCCAATCTAAAAAAGATGAAGAAAACATGATAAAAGGTGTTATCTATACTTTAACTGAATTCTCAAATGTTAAAGAAGTACAGTTTATGGTTGATGGTAAAATAGTTTCAGAATTAAGACATGGTACAAAAGTACAAAAGCCTTTAGCTAGAGCTGATATAAATCCAGTAGAAAACTTAAGTGCTAGTGCTTCAAAGGTAACAGTTTATTATAAAGGAACAAGTAATGGAGAATACGAATATTATGTTCCTATAACAGTGCCTACTTCTGCTCCTAGTGCAAATGTCCAGACATCTCTTGAAACTTTATTTAAAGGAGCACCTGAATTATCAGGTCTATATACAGATATTCCTGAAGGAATCGATTTTCAAGGTGTAGAAGTTTATAATGGAGTAGCTTATGTAGATATTATTTCATATGACTTTAACTTATTATCAGATCAAAAAGTTTTTAATAACATGACTAAAAATATAGGCTTAACTTTAAAAGAATTTCCAGAAATAGAGTATGTAGAGATATTATTTGATTGCAAGACAATTGAAGAGGCAGGTCTAGAACTTGAGATACAAGAGTCTGTACCAACATTCGCAAATGAATATTAAAAGACTACCACCTAGGTGGTAGTTTTTAAATTTATAAATTTATAGAAAAAAGACAAAATCTCTGTTATTATATTGGTTAGTAGGAGACAATATTATTTGTAAAACTAATTGAAAGGTGATTACATATGAGTAGAATAGATGGAAGAAATTATGATGAGTTAAGAAAAGTTAAAATAACTAGAAATTTTATAAAACATCCTCAAGGTTCAGTTCTAATTGAAATGGGAGAAACAAAAGTTATTTGTACAGCAATGATAGATGAAAAAGTCCCACCATTTATAAAAGGTACAGGAACAGGTTGGATAACTGCTGAATATTCCATGCTTCCAGGTTCAACTGTGTCTAGGAAAGTTAGGGAATCTAGCAGAGGTAAGGTAGAAGGCAGAAGTCAAGAGATTCAAAGACTAATAGGTAGGGCCTTGAGATCTGTTGTTGCATTAGAGGATGTTGGAGAAAGGACAATTTGGATAGATTGCGACGTAATACAAGCAGATGGAGGCACTAGAACAGCTTCCATAACAGGTGCTTTTGTTGCCTTAGTAGATGCTATGCATAGTTTATATAAAGAAGGAATTTTGTCTCGTATCCCATTAAGAGGATTTTTATCAGCCGTAAGCGTTGGAATTGTAAACGAGAAGCCTGTGCTAGACTTGTGCTATGAAGAAGATTCCAAAGCAAAGGTGGACATGAATATTGTCATGACTGGAAATGGAGACTTTGTAGAGATACAAGGAACTGGAGAAAAATCACCATTTTCTTTCAAGGACTTAAATGAATTAATAGCATTAGGACAAAAGGGAAATGAAGAACTTATAAAACTACAAAAAGAGTCTCTAGGAGAAATAAGTAATTTAATAGGATTAGAAAAGCCTCAAAAAGGAGAAGTAGAGAATGAGTAGAAAGACTCTTATTGTCTCAACTGACAACAAGCATAAAATAATGGAAATAAAAGATATTATGAATGATATGCCAATCACTATATTATCAAAAACTGAAGCAGGTTATGGCGATATTGAGGTAATTGAGGATGGAAATACCTTAGAAGAAAATGCAATGAAAAAGGCTCTAGAAATAGCTGAAAAAGCTGATGCAATAGTCATAGCTGATGATACAGGACTTTTCGTAGATAAGCTTAATGGAGAACCTGGAGTTTATTCATCTAGATATAGTGGTGAAAACGCTACTTATAGTGATAACAATAAGAAGTTATTGGCAGAGCTTGAGGGCGTTCCTTTAGAGCAAAGAACTGCAAAATTTAAAACAACTATTGCTGTAGTTTTGGAGGACAAAAGTGTAAAGCTAGTTTCTGGGGAATGTAGTGGTAAAATAGGCTTTGAAGGAAAGGGAGAAAACGGATTTGGTTATGACCCTTTATTCATAGTTGATGGCTACGACAAGACTTTCAGTGAACTAGGAGAGGAAGTAAAAAATTCTATTAGCCATAGGGCTAAGGCATTGATGAATTTGAAAAAAGAGCTTAAAAACATTATTGAGGACGAGGAAAATGAAAATAGCAGTAATAAGTGATACACATGGGTATGTTCAGCCTTGCATAGATGCATTAAAAAAAATAGATGGAATAAATTTAATTATTCATTTAGGGGATTATTCTAAGGACGTGGCAGCTATTAGAGAAGCTATTAATATTGAAATTATCAATGTAAAAGGAAATTGCGATTCTTATGATTTTGAAACCCCGGATGATAATATTATTGAAATCAAAGGGAAAAAAATATTTATGACTCATGGAGATTTATATAGAGTAAAGTATGGACTAAATGATATTTATTATAAGGCTAAGGAATTAAATGCAGATATAGTTTTATTTGGACATAGTCATACTTCAACTTTAGTAGAGCATGAAGGAATCCTATTCTTTAACCCTGGAAGTCCATCATTGCCTAGAGCTGGCACTTCAAAAAGTATAGGATTGTTATATATTGATGAGGATAATGTTAAAGGGGAAATAATAAGCATTTAGAATGGTTTCTTTTAATTTCCTAGCTTATCACCTTGGCGTAGTCAATATACATGTAAATATATTCCTTGAAAAAAGTTTGTACAAAGTATTGACTAATGGTTTCGAGGCTGGTATAATTTATTATTGTCAGCTGAAAAAAATATTTCCATGAGCAACGCGGGTGTTGCTTAGTGGTAGAGCACCGGCTTCCCAAGCCGGTTGTGAGGGTTCGATTCCCTTCACCCGCTCCAACTTTAATTTTGTCCGTTAGGACAATAGTTAGGAGTGCCTGTTAAGGCCAACCTTGATTTAGGTTTATGATAGTAGTGTCCGACGGGGTAAAACTCGATTCTGTACCCATAGCTCAGTAGGATAGAGCAACGGCCTTCTAAGCCGTGTGTCCGGGGTTCGAATCCCTGTGGGTACGCCAATGATATTAAATAATGATTATGGTGGATATAGCTCAGCTGGTTAGAGCGCCAGATTGTGGCTCTGGAGGTCGTGGGTTCGAATCCCGTTATCCACCCCAGTAAGACCCATTAGCTCAGTCGGTATAAGCAGAGAACCCAAACCACGCTTTTGGTTTGG
>CAYYDM010000014.1:0-2186 GCA_964470635.1 uncultured Clostridia bacterium
TGAAAAAAGTCCCTTTACCACTTTACCTTGGAATCTAAATCTTAATTAAAAGAAACAATAATTATTATTATAATCGCCACTAGCTTATGTCTGAAATCATAAGTTAGTGGCGACTATAATTTAAAAAACAATATCAGCACACCAAATCTCAACCATAGTACTAAAGCACTGAAAAGTATAGTACTAGAAAAATACCGACAATATTTTACAGACATAAAATGAAGATTTTGGTATAATGTTTGGTAATAAAACAAAGCTAGCAGAATAATAATTTATGAAAAGGCAAACTTATCGAAAGGTAAGGACACAAAGCTACGGGCCTAAAATCAAATGACTATAGTAGTCGGGCTGCTGAACTATTACATGTAAGTGTATAATACTTTCATGCGTTTTCGGCATGTTAGGATTTTTTGTTTTATAATACAAAAAACTTGAAAGGAGGGTAAAAACATGACAGAGGATATTGAGAAAGTGAGTACTACAGATGAAGTAGTTGTATGTCTGAATTGCAATTGTTCAGCAGTAGAACCAGAGTATAAGGTACCTTTGTGTAGCGAATGTAGGGACAAACTATCAAATCGCTCAATACCATTATGGATAAAAGCTTTTTTTTGCATAATTTTTATTGTTACTATTTTATCTCTTATTATGTTCCCAGCTCTATTGAAAGCAGGCGTTGCTTATGAAAGAGGGGTTAGGGCTGAGAATGAGAAGAAATATATTACTGCTATGAATGAATATGAAAAAGTGTTAGACAAGTATCCTGACTCAACTCTTGTTTTAGCTAAACTTAGTATTGCATATTATGAAAATGATATAATTGATAAAGCAATAGATGCAATCAATATGATAATAGGGCAAGAGGCAGAAGAAGACTTAATCGACAGGATTGATACTATTGCAGATAATATAGCTACATTTTACTTTCTTAATGAGGATTTAAGTAAGATATTGAACAGTCCGCAACAGGAATATTATACTGAAGAGCTTGTAACTCAACTGGAGAATTATGTAAATGAACGTCCGGAAGATGTTGCAGGAAAGTATTATTTAGCAGATGCTTTATATGAGTTTGCAGAATTTGATTATGCTGAAAGACTAATAAAAGAAGTTATAAATTCTAAACCTGGGTTCCACTCTGCATACTTTTTTCTTGCAGCAATATATAGAGAGCAAGGGAAATATGATGAAGCTTTAGAATGTTGCAAAGAAGTGTTGAGCATGAATGTTGAGAATCCAGGAGCATACATATCTATGTCCAAAATAGAGCTTAAGAGAAATAATGATGAAGCTGCTTTGGAAATGGCAGAAAAAGCATATGAACTTGACAAAGATAACAATCAGGCTGTCTCAAACCTCTCTCTAGCTTATCACTATAACTGCATGATAAGTGAAAGAGATAATATGTTTAATATTCTTGTAGACAAAAATGCTAAGTATGAAACCGAATTTTTGACATCGATTTTCAATGGAACAAATCAATGGAGATAAATAAGCGAGGTGTAATATTATGTTTATCATACCAGGATTTTTAATATCAATAGTAACTTTTCCTGGAGTAATAGTTCATGAGCTTGCTCATCAATTGTTTTGCAAAATATCTAGGATTGCAATATTTGATATTTGTTATTTTAGGTTTGGAAATCCATCAGGATATGTGGTTCATGAAGAGCCAAAAAATGCAAAGCAGCAAATTCTAATAGGCGTAGGGCCTTTTATAGTAAACACAGTAATTGGTGCATTAATTTCACTGCCCGCTGCTATACCAGTTATTAAGTTTAAGAGCGGGAATATTTTAGAATACATATTGATTTGGCTTGGCGTGTCCATAGCTATGCATTCTTTTCCTAGTGTACAAGATGCAAAAAGCATATGGGCTTCAATAAGAAAAAAAGAAACGCCTATGTTAGTCAAAATAGTTGGTACTCCAATAGTTGGAATCATTTTAATCTGTAGTATCGGCTCGGTAGCATGGCTTGACTTTATTTATGGAATAGCAATAGCTATGCTTATTCCTAATTTGCTTATTAAAATAATAGCATAAGAATCTTGTTGAATTACATACATAAAAATGAACTTAAAAATTATTTAAGAGGATAGTAGAGACTATCCTCTTTTTTACTTCAGAAACAATTATTTTAAAAGCTATTTTGTATAGTAGTCAAATATATTTATTAGTATAGTTA
>CAYYDM010000014.1:2196-8407 GCA_964470635.1 uncultured Clostridia bacterium
TTTTAATATATGTTTTGCATATTGCATCTAATTTTTATTTGATAATTGATTTCAATCACATAATTTGTACCGAGATAAGGTTATATTAAATATATAAAATAGGTTTTGGAGGAATATTATGAATAAAACCATATCTTTAAACGAAACTATATACGAACTATGTACTAGATATCCAGAGATAAAAGAAATTTTAAGAGAACTAGAATTTAAAGACATAACAAATCCAATTATGATGAATACTGCAGGTAAGGTAATGACCATATTTAAAGGAACACAAATGAAAAACATAGATATAGAAAAGGTTAAGGAAAAATTAAATGAGAATGGTTTTGAGATAATTTAAAAAGGAGGAAAAAGGAATGAGTGAATTAATCAATAACAGAGAGGCAATGATTGATACAAACAAGCAAAAGCGACAGGCCATATTGAAAGAGATAATCATGCAGCTTCATGATGGAAAAGATCCTAAAGAAGTTAAGGAGCAATTTGCAAATCTTATAAGTGGAGTATCAGCTAGTGAAATATCTGAAATGGAAGCAGGATTAATAAAAGACGGAATGCCAGTTGAAGAAATCCAAAGGCTTTGTGATGTTCATGCAGAAGTATTCAAGGGTTCAATTGAGGAAATTCATAAAGAAGTAAAAGAAGAGGAAAAACCAGGCCATCCAGTAAGAGTACTTAAAGAAGAAAACTTTGCTATAGAAGATTTAATTAAAAACAGTATACTTCCTAAGTTAAGGGACTTTGCTGTAAATAGAATGGGAAAAGTTAAATTTAGTATCATAGAAGATATAAATCTGTTAATGGATATAGAAAAGCACTATAGCAGAAAAGAAAATATATTGTTCCCTTACATGGAGAAGTATGGAATTACAGCTCCACCAAAGGTTATGTGGGGAGTAGATGATGAAATCCGTAGAGATATTAAAGACTTTAAAGCATTTTTGCTTCAAGATGATATAGATGTAGAAGAACTAGAGAAAAAAGCAGAGGCTGTGACAACCAAAATTTTAGATATGATATTCAAGGAAGAAAGCATAATGCTGCCTATGTTAATAGATGTATTAACTGAGGATGAATGGCTTAAAATTGCTGAGGATAGTGAAGAAATAGGCTATTGCATAGTGGCACCTAGTGAAAAATGGAGACCTGAAAGAGTAGCTGTTGAGAAAAAAGCAAAGGAAGAAACAGAAGGTGGTCTAGCTGGATATGTTAAATTTGATACAGGAATATTAAAAGTCGAAGAGCTTGAAAGAGTATTAAACACTCTTCCATTTGATATTACTTTTATAGATAAGGATGATATAGTAAAATACTTCTCGCAGCCAGAAGAAAGATTTTTCCCAAGAACTAAGTCAGTAATAGGGCGTACAGTACAAAACTGTCATCCTCATGCCAGCGTTAAAACAGTAGAAAAAATACTAGATGATTTTAAAAGTGGAGCTAAGGATAGCGAAAGTTTCTGGATTAAAATTAGAGGAGAATTCATCTATATTAGATACTTTGCAGTAAGAGATGCAAAGGGAGATTATATGGGAACCCTTGAAGTAACACAAAACATTAAGCCTATACAAGAGATAACAGGAGAGAAAAGATTGTTATCAGAGTAAATAGAGTAACAACAAACAGACCCAAGATATCAAATGGTATCTTGGGTCTATTTGTTTTGACTATATTGACTTTCAGGTAAAAATAGGATAATATATAACTATATTGACCACGTGGTCAAACTTGTTTTCAGAGGTGAAATTCATGGATAGAAAAGTATTAATTAGAGCTGAAAGTATTTCCAAGGAGTACCACATGGGGGAAGTTACTGTAAACGCTTTACAGGATGTTTCCTTCCAAATAAACGAAGGTGAATTTGTTGTTATTTTAGGTCCTAGCGGTTCAGGCAAAAGCACCCTACTAAATATTATAGGAGGAATGGATAATCCTACAAAAGGCGATGTCTATTTAAGGGATGATAAAATAACAGACTTCAATGATAAGGAGCTTACTAATTACAGGAGAGATAAGATAGGATTTGTATTTCAATTTTATAATCTGATGGCTAACTTAACAGCCAGAGAAAATATTGAGTTAGCAGTAGAAATATGTAAAGAACCGCTAAACATTGATGAGATACTAAGAGATGTAGAGCTAGAAGATAGAAGAGATCATTTTCCTTCTCAATTAAGCGGAGGGGAACAGCAAAGAGTAGCTATTGCAAGAGCCGTTGCCAAAAATCCTTTATTGTTATTATGCGATGAACCTACTGGTGCATTGGACTTTAAGACTGGTATATCCATACTATCTCTTTTAAGTAAAATAAATAAATTATATAACAAAACTGTAGTCATTATTACTCACAATTCTCCTATTGCAGAAATGGGAGATAGAATAATAAAAATGAGAAGCGGCAGGATTATAGAAGATAGATTAAATCCAAACCCAATTGAACCTGAAAGGATTGTTTGGTAATGAAAAAGTTAGACTTGCGGCTACTAAGATTAATTAAAAATTCTAAAGGACAATTTATAGCCATAACAGTATTAGTTATCACCGGACTTATGATATACACTTCGTTGAGTATGGCAATTGTAAATCTTGAAGACACTTTGAATTATTATTACGATGAAACAAACTTTTCTGACATATACATTCAATTTATGAAGGCACCTAATTCAGTTGTAGAAAAGATAAAGGGGATTGATGGAGTTAAAGATGCAGAAGGCAGGATTGTATTTGATATACAGATTAAGCCCAAGGATGGAGAGGAAAAGGTAAAAGCAAGGATGATATCTTTGCCTGAAAAGAACGATATTAACAAGCTTTACTCTATATCAGGGAATGGTATCAAAGATAGAGACAAGGATGTGTTGGTATTAGAGCAATTTGCAAAGGCACGAAACATACAAGTAGGCGACACTATTACACCATATATAGGCGGAAGAAGTGTTGACCTAAATGTAGGAGGAATAGTAGCCAGCCCTGAGTTTGTTTACTTAATGGAAGACGAGCAAGCCCTTCTTCCTATGCCCGATAAGTTCGGAATTATATATGTTTCTGAAGAATTTGCTAAACAGAACTTTGGATTTAAGGATAGCTACAATGAGGTTTTAGTTAAAGTAAAGGACTATAGTCAAGTAGATAAAATAAAGAATACCATAGAAAAAAATCTTAAGCAGTATGGAATAAAAAGAATATATACAAAGGAAGAACAGCTTAGCAATAGAATGCTTGATGAGGAAATAAAAGGAGTTAAAAAGACATCAAGCACTATACCTGTTATTTTTCTTGGTGTTGCAGGGGTTATTATAGCAGCAATGTTGTCTAGAATGATTAGGAACGACAGGATGACTATTGGAGTTCTAAAGGCTCTTGGATATAACAAATTTGCTATATTGCTTCATTATACTAAATATAGCTTGATAATAGGTATCATAGGTTCTGTGCTTGGCATATTATTAGGCACCTTATTATCTGGAAGTATAGCTAAGATGTACACTCAATTTTTTAATATACCTATGCTGCGATTTAGATTTTATTTTGTATATGTATTTTCAGCAATTATTTTATCTGCTATCTTTTGCATATTAGCTGGAGTATGGGGTGCAAGAGAATCCATTAAGATAATGCCTGCTGAATCCATGAGACCCGAATCTCCTAAAAAAGGCGGAAGAGTATTTCTTGATAGGATAGATATTATATGGAAAAGGCTATCTTTTTCCTGGAAAATGGTTCTTAGAAATATTCTAAGAAGTAAAAAAAGATTTTTCTTTATTACATTGGGAATAGCCATGACCTTTGCTATTACACTAATGCCTTCTATTATGAGAAAGGCATTTTATGATATATTTGATAGTCATTATTCAGAGTTTCAGAAGATGGATTATAATATAAACTTTGCAAGACCAATGGATAAAAGTGTGCTTAGTGAAATAACTCAAATTATTACTGTAGAGAGAATCGAACCTAAAATCGAGTATCCATTTGAAATAATTTATGGAAGCAAAGGAAAAGTAGTTAATATTATAGGAATTCCAAAAAATACGGAGTTCTATAAGTTTACTAATATACAAGGTAAAGAAGTTAATTTGCCTAAGGATGGAATTATACTATCAGAAGGACTTGCAAGATTTATAGGAGTAAACAAGGGTGATAAGATAAAAATCAAATCCTTTATACCTGACAAAGAGCATGTGTATGTAGAAGTTAAGGATATTATAAAGCAATCCTTAGGAATAAACGGATATATGTATATAGACAAGATGGGAGAAGAACTTTTAGAAAAAGACCTTATTACCGGGGTTTATTTAGATTCTAATGATGATGTTAAGGGTAAGCTTGAAAAGGTAAAAAACATTTCTTCAATACAATCATTGCAAGATATGAGGGGAATATTTGAACAATTTATGGAGTTGATGATTTACTCTATAGGGATTATGGTGCTATTTGCTGGAGTATTAGGCTTCGTTATTGTTTACAATTCCACAATTATGAATATAGCTGAGAGAAGATTAGAATTTTCGTCTTTGAGAGTTATGGGCTTTTCCAAGAATGAAATATTTAAGATTATAACTAAGGAAAACACAGTTATGACTATTTTCGGAATTCTTATTGGAATACCTTTAGGAAATATGATGATAGATTCACTTAAAATGATTTTTAGTACTGAAATATATACTTTAGAAATAAATCCTGTACCTTCAGATTATGTCACTACGGCAATACTTACAATAATATTTGTAGCTTTAGCACAATTGGCTACATATAAGAAAATAAAAAGGCTTGATTTTATAGAAGCGCTTAAAAACAGAATTTCTTAAGGGGGTTAGGCTATGAAAAAGTGGAAATATTTAATTATAGGTTTAGTCATATTGGCTGTAATAGGTGGAATTGCATACTTTAAAAAATCTGATGATAAGACTATAGGTGAAACATTTGAAGTAAAAAAGGGAGAAGTAATTAGCTATATCGAGGAAAAGGGAACTGTTAAATCACATAATCAAGGTGTTGTTTCTTCAAAAAGTAATGGAGAAGTCATGAGCTTTAATGTAGAAGTTGGAGATAAGATCAAAAAAGAAGACATAGTTGCAGTAATAAATACAGATGAAACGGATACTCAAATTAAAATACTTCAGACTAAGTTAGAAAGTGTTAAGGCATCATATAAGGAAGCTACAAAGCAGCCTGACAAAGAAATAATAGGAAAAGCAGAAGCAAACTTAAGAACGGCTGATATTATGGCTGAAAAAGCAAAAGGGGATGCTGAAAAGGCAGAAAAATTATACGAAGAAGGAGCCATAAGCTCTGACAATTATCAAAATGCTTTAACCAATTTAAAACTAAAAGAGGAAGCACTTCAAATAGCAAAGGATGATCTTGAGAGTATTAAAAAAGGTCCTTCTGAAAATATAAAGAAGCAGTTTGAGGCACAAATATCAGAATTAGAATATCAGCTTGATATTTTAAATAAAAATAAAGGCAATTTATTTATCAAATCAAACTTAGAAGGAACTGTACTAGAGACTTTTATTAAAGAAGGTTCTTTTATTCAGATTGGAGCTCCTGTGGTAGAGATTGGAGATGAAGAAAAGTTATATATTGAAGCAGATATTTTGGCATCTGAAATAAAAGATGTTCAAGAAGGAGCAGAGGTTATTATATATAGCGATGATCTAGGATTAAAAGAAATTAAAGGAAAAGTGACAAAGGTTTACCCTAAAGCATTCAGCAAGATATCAGATTTAGGAATTGAACAAAAAAGAGTAAAGGTAGATATAGAAATTTTAGACAAGGTAGACATACTGAAAATAGGTTACGAACTAAATATAAGGGTTATTACATCAAAAATAACAGAGACTCTCTTTATTCCAGATACTGCGATATTTGACTATGAAGATGGTACGTATGTGTATATAATAAAGGATGGAAAACCTGTACTTAGG
Source organism: uncultured Clostridia bacterium (assembly GCA_964470635.1). GTDB lineage: Bacteria > Bacillota > Clostridia > Tissierellales > Proteiniboraceae > Proteiniborus. The sequence continues at coordinate 8,130 of CAYYDM010000014.1, forward strand.
AAAGTAGAGGTTGGGCTTGAAGGAAAAGATAATGTTGAAATAATATCAGGATTAAACGAAGGAGAGAAGGTATTAATAAATCCAAGTGAAGTAGATAGTTAAATTAACTAAGGTATGGAAGGAGCTAAAAATGTTCAGTGCTTTTGAAAATCTACTTGATGATAAAAAACAGAAGATAATAGATGTAGCTATAGAAGAATTTGCATTAAATGGTTATAGAAATGGCTCTACAAATGAAATAATAAAAAAAGCAGATATCTCTAAAGGCATATTATTTC